>CAZYWQ010000181.1:0-6156 GCA_964651675.1 uncultured Candidatus Sumerlaeota bacterium
GTTCTCCACTTGTGGTTCCGCCATCAACCTGGTCACCCATTCCACCTCCAAAACGAACTGCATCGGCTATTACAATACTCCCTGCAGATGTATGGTTTGATATTATAACTGATTTATTAGCTGAAGGAGCGCTTGATTCAAAATAATATGTTCCCACAAATCGCCAGGTGCGACCATCTTGCTGTTGATTGACACTAACGATTGTCTGTCCACCAGAATGATTTATTTTTACTGGTGTCGTTGTGGAACGGGCTCCAGCGGGTGTATACCATATATAAACGGCATAATAATCATCTGCTGACAATACAGGAGTAAAAGTCGCTGTTGCAGTTTCACTACCAGAGTTGGTTGATGCCCATTTATAATTTGATCCATAATAGCCACTAACATTTGTACTATTTGTCCAGGAACCTGTATATGTGGCTTTAACATCGAGATCATCTATGATGTCCATATCGGTATTCATATCACGCTCACGACAGGGCCAAACATTTGCTCCAGCATTCCAGAGATATTTTAATAACCAATTTAAACAGGCTTCTCCGTTACTAAAGTCTTCAATGATATTATAATTATTACCTCTTTGTGTTGCCCAACGACTCAGAGTACTACTGTAATACCAACCATGTCCAGGTGAAACAAAAACAGATTTGCCTGTTAGGGCACCTGTTGGCTGACCTTGACCTATAAAAGGGGATTGTCCTGCTTCTGTTTTGTTTGGATCGATTTTTACATCATATCCTCCTTCGAGTTCTTTATCTTTTACAGGTGGTAACTGAAGGAGATATTTGGGAAGTTGCTTGAATTCAGAATTTGGGTCGTCTTTGTAACGCACTAAAATCGAGAAAATGAATTTTTCATCAAGTGACTCTTGTAAGGGATAGGCAAAATGCTTTAAAATATCCTCTACATATAATTCATCCATTTCTTCATCCAGAAAATGCCTATCAAGAGCTAATTTCAGCACTATTTTTGTCTTTTCAATTTCTATAGCTACTATTTCAGCCTCTTCTGGTAGATAACCCATATAACCTTCCGCTTTTAACTCATCTGATGGACCAAGAACAACTGCCTCAACAATTGCTTTTGCCTTTTGAGCGAACGGATTGTCTGTTTCTTTAATGAATTTGGACTTTGAAATTAAATCCGAAATATTTTCTCTGAATCCTTTTGCTTTACCTTCTTTATAGCAAACTAAGCCGACAGTATTTTCTGATTTGTCGACAGTTGATTTCTTCTCAGTAATTTCTGGTGCTGAGAATAGACTTAATGATAAAGTCGTTATAAGAAAAATTGATAAGTAAAAAACTATGAAAGCTAAGAAAGATTTTTTACGATACATACCTAAAAATCCTCCATTTGTTTTTATATATGAAATATTTTTATTCTTTTATCACATATTACAACCAGATTAAGCTGTCAATTTTTAATTAATTATTATTCAAAGTCTTAATTTTTGATTTATCTTTTTTATTCACAAAGGTATTGACATAGCTATGGTGATTTCATAATATATAATGCAAGAAGTAAAAAGTGGTAAAATATTATGATTCAATGTCCATATTGTGGTTATCCAAATAAAGAAAATAACTCTTATTGCGTGATGTGTAAAGAGGTTTTGACTCCTACAACTCCGAGGAAGGTAAGGTTCGAAGACTCAGAAGAAGAGTCTTTTAACGGGATGGGGGAGATTAAAAAGAGCTGGATTTTGGATTTAAGATCACCTCTTTTATATGTCCTTTTGGTAACTTTTATTATTGCTCTTATTTATTACATATTTGAAGTTCATCCTACTCTAACAAAAATAATTCGTACTACGATTTCTTATCCAACTAAGATGGGGAAGATACCTCTTAAACCAACAAAAGAAGAAGAAATGGAAGGCAAATTGTCTGAATATGCTCATACTGTTGGAGATTATTCTGATGTCATCGCTTATAAGAGTAGCCAAACTGAAGATTTGAAGGAAGAGGAATCTTTTTATAAAGAGGTAGAGTATTTTGTTTCTGGAGATTACATTTACTATACAATAGGAGATCACACTTATTATAAAGAGATGACAGAAGAGGAAAGAAAATATGTTGATGTAGGCGAAGTAGAACCAGTTGTACAGAAAGAAGAGCCTAAGATCTATATTGTTGATAAACCAGCTCCAAAGCCTTTACCGAGAAGAAGGAATATCGTCCATAGTACTGTTGGTACAACCTGGTATTTACCTGCAAAAACAAAATCGAATTATAATCTTAAGCGGAATCTACCTAAGTTATTTGATTTGCGTCGTCCAAGAATCGATAAAAAGATGATTCATCTCTATAGTTCTCGTCCTGAGGGATTGACTTCAAAGCAACTGCCGAAGATAGGATTGCCAAATCTTAAAAGAAGTACACTTGATTTGGAAGTTGATGTTCATAAAGAGAAGTTGGTAATAGATAAGTTGAATAAAGATACAGTTGGTCAAGAAAGATTGCCTCGCGAGAAACTTAGTTATTAGTATTTCTTCTGGATATATCCTTCAAAACAAATGTCATTTTCAAATCTTCTGATTATCGGATCTTTTAATTTAATTATATTTGATTTATTATCAATCGTAAATTCTTTTAATGGAGAGAATTCTAAACCTCCGCCTACTATTTTAGGCGATATGAAGGCTATAATCTTATCTACTAAGCCTTCATTAAAAAATGCTGATTGAGTTTTTGATCCACCTTCTATTAGACAAGAGAGGATATTTTCTGATTTTAATTTTTTCATTAATTGAAGTAAGTTGACTCTTTTATTCTTTGATTTTATAAATATAATCTTTGCCCCTTTTTTTTCTAATTTTTTCATCTTGTTTTTTTTGTTCGATTCTGTTGTAACGATGATAACTTCTCCGCCTGTGTTACTCTTAAGGCAGTTTGCATCGAGTGGTATTCTTAATCTCGAATCTAAGATTATTCGTTTGGGATTTCTAAAATTTCCTTTGATTAATCTAACATTCAGTAAGGGATTATCTTTTAATACAGTGTTAATTCCAACAATGATCGCATCAACTTTACTTCTAATCTTGTGAACATACTCTCGGGATTTTTTTGATGATATCCATTTTGATTCACCCGAAGAGGTGGCAATCGTACCATCCACTCCCATAGCCCATTTGCTTATGATGAAAGGTCTTTTTTGTTTGTGGAATGTGATGAAAAATTCGTTTATTTTATTTGCTTCTTTCTTCATCAATCCTACATCAACTTTAATATTGTTTCTTCTTAATATTTTTATTCCTTTTCCATTAACTTTTGGATTTGGGTCAGGTATTGCAACAACAACTCTTTTAAATCCATATCGAATTATTGTTTCTGTACAAGGAGGTGTATTACCGTAAATACAACAGGGTTCAAGATTAACATATAAGGTAGCACCATTAATTTTTTTCTGTGCACAATTTTGGATAGCATTTATTTCAGCATGATTCATTCCGTATTTTTTATGCCATCCTTCACCTATTATTTTGTTATTCTTGACAATAACTGCTCCGACTAATGGATTAGGGCTAACTGAACCTTTGCCCTTTTGAGCAAGTTGTAATGCCCGTTTCATATATTTTTCATCTTCTTTTGTGAATGGATTTTTATTGGTACGGCGCTTCTTCATTTAAAGTTTCTCAGAGGTTTTTATTCGTTATTTATAGAAATTGATTATTGTTTCAGCAATATATTCTACTTCTTCTTTTTTTAGACCGTAATAGATAGGAAGTGAAAGGACTTTTTCGCTAACATCTTCACAAACAGGGAAGTCTCCTTTTTTGTATCCAAGGTATGAGAAGCATTTCTGGAGATGGTTTCCGATGGGGTAATAGATGGCTGTATATATTCCTTTTTTCTGAAGATGTTCTTTTAGTTCGTCTCTTTTATCTACCTTGATTGTATAGAGATTATATACATTACTATATTCACCGTATTCCTTTGGTGTTGTTATATCTGTTCCGTTAAAAAATTCATTGTAAAGGTGTGCGATTTTAATTCTTTCGTCAACCCATTCATTCAAGTGTTTGAGTTTTATTTTTAGGATTGCTGCCTGGATAGCATCCAATCTACTATTGTATCCAATGACATCGAAGTAATAGCCCTGAGACTTGCCGTGATCTCTGTATTTATGAACCAACTGAGCAATATTATCATTATCAGTTGTCAAAACTCCACCATCACCCATTGCTCCTAAATTTTTCGTCGGATAAAAACTGAATCCCCCCGTGGTTCCAATGGTGCCACATAATTTCCCATTATATTTGGCTAATATTGATTGAGCACAATCTTCTATGACATATAAATTATGTTTTTTTGCAATTTCCATAATTGAGTTCATCTCTGCTGGCAGACCATAAAGATGAACAGGAAGAATTGCTTTGGTTTTTTCGGTGATTGCCTCTTGGATTTTATCAATACTAACATTATATGTTTCTGGATCAATGTCGACAAAAACAGGTTTTGCACCAGATCGTACAATAACATCCGCTGTTGCGATAAAGGTGTAAACTGGAGTGATAACTTCATCACCTTCGCCAATTTGCAGTGCTTTCAGAGAGAGAAGCAGTGCATCAGTGCAAGAATTTAAACCTAAAACATATTTTGATTTATAAATCTCTTTGAATGATTCTTCGAATTCTTTGACAAATAAACCGAGAATGAATTGCGATGAGTCTATCACTTTTTTAATGGCGTCGATGAACTCATTTTTCAAAGGTTCGTGTTGATGTTTCAGATCTAAAAATTTAATTTCTTTTTGGGGCATCTAAATATCCAATCTTCTAAAATATCGTGATGCGACATTGATGTCGCAACAAAAATGTAGCGGTGCGATTTATCGCACTTAAAGTCAATGTCGCATAAATGCGACCGCTACTTCAATAACAAATTTGCACTAAAAAAATTAAAAAAAACGCTAAGGTTGGTCGTAATTAATGTCAAGTATAAAACTATTGACTTTTTTTTTATCATAAAGTGATATAGCTTGAGTGTATTTAATATGGTGAAGGAGGCATATTTTGAAAAAAATAATGTCTTTTATAAAAAGAAATCTGAATTTGATTATGTTGATAATTTTGATTGTCTCTTATGTAGGATGTAAAAGTGTTCCCATAAAACCAGTTGTAGAATTGGAATCACCTGCAACATTGGCTGTTTTGGATTTTAAAGCACCGAATAATCCTGATGATGCAAAGTATGTCAAAGGATGGTGGTTAGGTGCCAGAGACATCTATAAAAATAAGAATGCTGGGATGATTTATGCGGATATTTTTGCTGAGGAATTACAAAAAATCAGTTCATTTGATGTTTATAAAAGGAGTGAATATAAATATTATAGGGCAGATCTGGAATCTACTATAAAAAAGAAATTTTCGGCTTTCGATGATGATAAAAATGTAGGGAAACTGGAGGAAGTTTTAGTAAGTGTTGATCCTATTATCATCGGAAAAGAATTAGGTGTTGATAGAGTTTTGACTGGTGAGGTGGATTCCTATTTCACTTCTCATCATCGTGCTTTTCATAATTGGTCGAGTAAGGTGGAAGTGTCCGCTAAAATCATAGAGGTGAGTACTGGTAAGGTTGAATGGGAAGCAAAATATGCTGATAAAAAATCATTTTCAGCGCCTAATGTTATTTCTAAAAAGATTATTAGTAAAATGATTAAAGATATAAAAAAGAATTATTCTATTTCGAAAGGTAATAATCGTAATTTATGGAAGGATTAACGCCAAGACAAATAGTCAAAGAGCTTGATAAGTATATTATCGGTCAGAATAAAGCTAAAAAATCGGTGGCGATAGCTTTGAGAAATCGCGTGAGAAGACTTAAACTTACGGATGATTTGAAGAATGAGGTTTCGCCAAAGAACATCATTATGATAGGACCAACTGGTGTGGGTAAGACTGAGATTGCACGGAGACTTGCTAAGCTTGCTAATGCTCCTTTTTTAAAAGTCGAAGCTTCGAAATATACGGAAGTCGGATATGTTGGTAGAGATGTGGAGAGTATGATTAGGGATTTAACCGATATTTCAGTGAGTATGGTTCGACAGGAAAAATCTCATGAAGTTAGGGAAAAGGCTGAAAAAAATACAGAGGAGCGTTTGCTTGATTTACTCTTACCTCGTCCAAAGGCAAGTAGGTTGATTCCACCA
>CAZYWQ010000182.1:0-6144 GCA_964651675.1 uncultured Candidatus Sumerlaeota bacterium
TGATAAGATAATCCGAATAACCTTTTTGCAACCGAAATACCATCTTTCTCTTCTTTAGATAGTTCTTTTCTATGCGATTGACCATTAATAGAAACTTCTCGTGTATAATTATCGACTATTTTTGCTCCCTTTGGTATCTCAAAACTAATTGCATCAGCCAGGACATTTTCATCATCAATCGATGACTGTTTAAACAAAATAGTACTATTACCCCTAATCCGGAAACCTCTTCCTTTTCTCCCCTTTTCAAAACTTTTCGCGGTAAACTTGACTGGAAAATAAACACCTGGTGATATTTCCTTTGTTTCTTCCACATCCCAAGTAGCATTAAGAGGCTCATTGATATATAACTCACGATGTGTAATAATATTTCTATCTACATTATAAACACATTTATAGACAATTCTATCCTTATCAAGAGTATCCCACTTAGATTCATCCATATGTTTCAAATCATCCTTATCATACGTATGAAAAGTACACTTAAAATCTACATATCGTTCCCCATCCTTATCATAAGAATCTATTATCTCAGGATTATCATCATCCTTAAGCGTTTTAGTAATAGGATGTGATATTGTCCATTCCAAAAAAGGCGTCAGACATTCACTTAATCTTCCTTTTGCCATAGGTCTAAAACCAAATAAAATACCGGAATTCGCCTTAAGAGAGTAATGATAGCCTTTTTCCCCGTCAAAAAAGTATAAGGAATGGTGGATTTCATCGGAATTGTCCATTTTATATATTTTCTCAACACCAGCCTTACCTCCAGCCTGTCCACACACATATATTGCCTTATAATTGTATTCAGGATATCTTGGCTGAACATTCCTTAAAGTATAGAGATATTTTACATTCTCTAAAACATCGCTTCTATATTCCAAAAAGGATCTGATGTCACTAATTGAAAGATTATAATCTTCGCCCATAACCATTTCAACACTCAACAAGTATACACACAAAATCAAAAAGATGAGAAGAATTAATTTCTTCATATTCCTGCTCCTCTCAGTTTTCATTTAGATAATGATACTTGTAATTTAAGATTTATAACAAAATATCCTTATAAAAAATATAACGATTCAACTATGTAAAAAACACAAAAAATATTTAGAATACAACCTTTTTTGCACAATGAATTGTTTGCAATCCTATGCTGGCTACGGCTAAGGCACTATCATATCTATACAATGTTCCCATCCCCACTTACACATTCCGTATGTTTCGTCCTCACCTGCAAAATCACAATGTGATGTATAATAGCCACTTTCTTCATCAAATACACTCACACATATACCTTTTTGTAATTGCCCACAAATATTGTTTCTCCCATATACTGTGCAAATAATTTTTTCCTTAGTCGGTTTACATATTTTTCCGATATACTCAGGATCCCCAGTACAATGATCACAAATGTGCTCCGTATCCACACCGGGACCGGTCCAATCAGGACAATTTCCTTGACCAGGGAACCACGGTTGACAGGAATAACTCCAGCAGAATCTATATCCCGGACCCTTACCAACTATTTTGCTCATTTCTTCTTCAGTAAGTGGATCTTGATAATAATTAGAAAAGCTAAAAGACAATATTAGAATGGTTACAAACGAAAATAAGATTCTTTTCATTTTACTATTCTCCATATTGTTTTATTAGTTCCCCTAAATTAATTGCTGCTGGGAAACTCTCTTTTGATTTTGGATGATTCGTTTTTATATATTGATAGCGCTCTCTCGCCTTATCAATCTGACCTATTCTTTCATAGTATTCCGCTTCTAAAAACGCTGCAATCGACTGAACATTCAAATCTATAAATAACTCATCTTCTTTTATATCACTACCTATTACCTTATCAAAATACTCAATTCCATTCTCATAAGCTTCACTCGTCCCTATCTGGAAATATGCAAGTCCTATAGTGTACAACGCTGTATAATATTCCCTTTTCTGGTCTGGATAATTACTTAAGAACTTTTTCCCAAGCTCAATACACTTATCAAGTTCCTCTTCAAATAGATATGTCTCGAAGTACATAAGTTCAGCCACTGATTTTGATTGTCTATCTCCTTCGTAATCGAAAACTTTCAAACATTCTTCTCTTGTCTTATCAAGCCACTCTATAAACTGCTGAGCATTCTCAGGTTTAAATTTCGGATCTTCACCTTTGGCAATTTCAAAAGTTAATCCTGCTATTTCAACTTGGGCTTTTGCCTTGTCCTTCTCAGTTTTTGCCTCCGAAATAATATCTTTGTATGTATCGATTGAAACAAACAGGTCTTTATTAATATGATTAATTGCAGCGACTCTTTCTTTTGCGTCCTGCACCATATTATGTTCAGGATAATTACTGATATATAATTGAAATGATTTCAAGGCGTTGGGATAATCTTTCTTTTTCAGGTAAGTATACCCAATTATCCAACTGGCTGATGGTGCCCTTTCAGAATCGGAATGATTATCCAATATAGATTGGAAGTACTCTCTTGCTTCATTATAAAACTCATCTTTATATCTAATCCTTCCAAGTTGATAAAGGATATACGCTTTTCTTTCATCGGAAATATTCTGACTCAAAATCCCCTTAAAATAAGTTTCTGCTTTATTAAAAGCCAATCCAGAATCGATACAAAGCTCGGCAGTAATATCATCCGCAATAATCCCATCAACATTCAGCAAAACTTTATAATATTCCTCTGATTTGGGTAAATCATCTTGCATTTCCAACAGAGCAGCGATTCGCTCTTTTGCATCGCCAACCATTTTATGCTCAGGATAATTAATTAAATAGGTTTCGAATGCATCAAGTGCTTCATTATATCTATCTTCCTTCAGATAAGTATACCCAATAATCCATCTTGCAGAACCTTCCTTTTCGCAATTAGGATAATTATCAATAACCTTCTGGAATTCCTCTCTTGCCTTCTGATAATCACCTTTTCTGTAATAAATTCTTCCCAACTGATATTGTGAATAATAAGCATACTCATTCTCGGGATTATTTTGAAGAATATTGCCAAAATATGCCAATGCCTCATCATAACCAGAACCCGAATCAATCAGGAGTTCGCTTTTCTCCTTCATTTCCGACAATGTTTGAGAAAACAATGGATTTGTAACATAAAGTGAAAAGAGAAGTAGAACACTGATGAAGATAACACTTTTATTAATCATTTTTGAAGACATTTGTTCACCCCTTTTTCATATTATTAAAAAACATTTTAAATATTTACCCAATTTATTTCAATTTGTCAAGAAAAATATTTAAATAAAATTGTTATCATTATTTACGATAATTTTTAATTATAATAATGCTATAATGACAATTATGTTTTTGTATCAAATTTATTTTAGATACAACTACAGACACATAACTAATTGCTATATAAATCTCTTGGTATGAGCATCTAAAGGATATCTGGCAGCTGATATTATAATTCAATAATAACGATAAAAACTACACCAAAAATATTGTAACATTTCCTATCCGAACTGAATCTTAATAAATAAAATACAAAATCCAATCAGGAATTTTTTTGTAGTATGCAGTTAAAATCACAGGAGATGCTTTATGAAAATTAGGAATGTGTACATTAGGAAATGGAAAGATAAAATCACCTTAGTCTTTATTCTGTTATTCATTTTATCTACATCTTCCTCGACTCTTTTCCCTCAAGTAACACAAGAATGGGTAGCCAGATATAATGGTCCTGGAAATAATTTTGATGATGCATATGCAATAGCAGTAGATGGTTTTGGAAATGTTTATGTAACTGGAGGAAGCACAGGTTCGGGAACTACTTCTGACTATGCAACGATAAAATACAATAGTTCTGGAGAAGAGCAATGGACTGCAAGGTATAACGGTATTGGAAATGATTATGATTGTGCATATGCGTTAGCAATAGATAGTATGGGGAATACATATGTAACCGGAGAGAGTATATTTTCAGGAGTTGATTCCGACTATGTGACAATAAAATATGATAGCACAGGCGCAGAGCAATGGACCGCAAGATATAAAGGTCCAGGGAACGATACTGATTATCCAAGTGCGATAGCAGTAGATGGCTCAGGAAATGTATATATAACTGGAGGAAGTAAGGGTTCAGGAATTTATCCTTATAATTTTGATTACGCAACAATAAAATATAATAGTGAAGGAGTAGAGCTGTGGAGTGCAAGATATAATGGTCCTGAAGATTCTGATGATTTTGCTTGGTCGATAGCAGTAGATGGCTCAGGAAATGTATATGTAACTGGTGAGAGCGCAGGCTTATCGTCTCAATATGATTATGCAACGATAAAGTATAATAGTTTAGGAGTAGAGCAATGGGTAATGAGATATAACGGTCCTGGAAACTCTCAAGATTATGCAAAGGAGATAGTCGTAGATAGTCAAGAAAATGTATATATAGCAGGATACAGCGAAGGTTCGGGAACGAGCTTCGATTATGCTACAATTAAGTATGATAATGCTGGAGTAGAGCAATGGGTAACTAGATATGATGGTCCTGGAAGTGGTGCTGATTGGGTATATGGAATGGCAATAGATAGTTCAGATAATATATATGTAACAGGATTTAGCAATAGTTCAAGTACTTACACTGACAATTTAGATTATGCGACAGTAAAGTATAATAGCTCAGGAGTGGAACAATGGGTCGCAA
Source organism: uncultured Candidatus Sumerlaeota bacterium (assembly GCA_964651675.1). GTDB lineage: Bacteria > Sumerlaeota > CAZYWQ01 > CAZYWQ01 > CAZYWQ01 > CAZYWQ01. Next base: position 4,668 of record CAZYWQ010000182.1, read on the forward strand.
GATATGATAGTCCTGCTAATGATTTAGATTGGGCAGAGGCGATAGCAGTAGATCGTTTAGGAAATGTCTATGTAACTGGATGGAGCTACGGACCAGAAACCTATGCTGATTATGTAACGATTAAGTATAACAGTGCTGGAGTAGAGCAATGGATCGCAAGATATAACGGTGTTGAAAACATTTATGATTGCGCATTCGCAATAGCCGTAGATTATCCAAGAAATGTATATGTAACTGGAAGGACTGAAAGCTCAGGGACTTATCCGAATTACTGTGACTATGGGACAATAAAATATTCTCAAATCACTTTCACCGATGCTTTTTATTTGTATTAGAACCTTTTTATACACTCTGGAAAATTAAAAAAACAAAAATGAGGAGAAATATGAAATTCAGAAATGCCTGTTACAAGTTACTTAAAAACAAAATCATTTATATTACATTAACTATTATCTTTTTATCATCCTCGACACTTTTTCCTCAGGTAACACAAGAATGGGTAACGAGATATAACGGATTAGGAAACAACACTGATCGTGCAACTGCAATAGCAGTTGATAGTTCAGGGAATGTATATGTAACAGGCGAAAGCGTCGGATTAAACTCATGTTATGATTATACAACGATCAAGTATAATGGTGAAGGAGAAGAGCAATGGACTGCAAGATATGATGGTCCGGCAAATGGATCAAGTGGAGCAACTGCAATAACAGTTGATAACTCGGGCTATGTATATGTAACTGGAAGTAGCTATCAGCCAAGCTCCTGGACTGATTATGCTACGATAAAGTATAATAGTGAAGGAATAGAGCAATGGGCAACAAGATATAACGATCCTACGAACTGTCATGATAACGCATACGCTATAGCAATTGATAATTCAGGAAATGTTTATGTAACAGGAGAAAGCTCAGGTTCGGACACTATTTGGGACATTGCAACAGTAAAATATAATAATATAGGAGTAGAGCAATGGGCTGTGAGATATAACAGTCCTGGAGATAGTTGGGACGGAGCAAAAGCAATAGCAGTGGATAGTTCGGGAAATGTCTATTTAACAGGATATGGCAATGGATTAGAAACGCATTGGGATTATGTAACGATAAAATATAATAATGACGGAATAGAACAATGGGTGGCAAGCTATGACGGTCCGGGAAATGGTATGGATACGGGAAATGCCATAGCTTTGGATAGTTCGGGAAATATATATGTTACAGGACAGAGTGATGGTTCAGGAACTAACTATGACTATGCAACGATAAAATATGACAGTGCAGGAGTAGAGCAATGGGTAGCAAGATACAACGGTCCCGGAAGTGGTGAGGATATGGCAAAAGCAATAGCAGTAGATAGTTCCGGAAACGTCTATGTAACAGGAGAAAGCTATGGGGCAGGGACTCGGAATGATTATGCAACAATCAAGTATAATAATTCAGGAATTCAACAATGGGTGGCAAGATATGACAACCCTAAA
>CAZYWQ010000183.1:0-6105 GCA_964651675.1 uncultured Candidatus Sumerlaeota bacterium
AATCAAACCAAAGCATTTTAGTTTTATATCTACCCATTCAAAGCCTTTTAAACAGGCATTAACCATTCTATCTTGACAATGTACACTATATGATGTAAAAATTCTTTTTACGTTTGAATGGGAATTTTATTTTCATTTTTACGAATCTCAAAAATCTATATCCCTTAGAAAGGAGGAATTAAGAAATGAGAAGTAGAACAGATGTTTCAGTCCCCAATTGCATTCCTTACAAAAGTTTTGCTTACAAAATGCTGATTGTGATGGCACTTTTCGCCCTTATCTTTGCTTTTTCTTGGCAAGCATCAGCCATCAGTACAGCATTTACCTATCAGGGAAGGTTAACCAACGGTGGGAGCCCTGCTAATGGTACTTATGACTTCGAGTTCAAGCTTTATGATTCAGACAGCGGAGGTACGCAAATAGGTTCCACAGTAGCAATAGATGATGAATTCGTTGCAAATGGTCTGTTTATGGTTGATCTTGACTTTGGAACTGGTTATTTTAACGGTGATGACAGGTGGCTTGAGATAGGTGTAAGAGAAGGAAGTTCTACTGGTTTGTTCATGACCCTAAGTCCTCGCCAGAAAATAAATCCAACACCATACGCAATTTTAGCAGAGAACAGTGATGGACTAAACTTACCCTATGATGGAACTGTTGATAGCGCAACTAATCCCGCTTTTTCTATTACTAACACCACAGGGAATATAGCTATTCGTGGTCTCGCAACAAATGCAGGTTCTGGAACCACTTATGGTGGTTATTTTGAGTCATATAGCACTGATGGACGTGCTGTTACAGGAGCAACCAATGGAGCTAATGCGAGGTCTGTTTACGGTTATGCAGCAGGAACCGATGGTGTGGGTGTTTATGGTGAGAGTGCAAATAGTGACGGTGTAGTCGGTTCATCAGGAACCGCAGTAAAAAGCGGTGTATTTGGCTTCAATACAGCTTCCGGTGGCTATGGTGTAACAGGTCGTAATTGGAACGGTTTTGGTGTGTATGCCGTAGGGGACGATACTACAACAAGTGACTTTGTGGGTGACCTCCGATTGGCTGGAGACTGGGGAGAAATTTTCGCTATTGATAGTAACCATTCAGCTCTTGATCTCTATGCTAATGGCGGTATGAGTATAAATCTTGATTATGATAACGATAGTACAAATACAACATTCTATATCAGAAAGGACGATTGGACAACACTATTAATGCTTAATGAGAATGGTGACTTATGGGTTGCAGGACAACTTCAAGCTGCCGGAGGCAAACCTGCCATAGTCAATACAAGAAACTATGGTATGCGAAAGATTTATGCTATGGAAAGTCCCGAACTTTGGTTTGAAGATTTTGGTAAGGCATCTCTCATTGATGGTAAAGTAACGATTAATTTTGACCCGATTTTCTCTGAAACAGTTAATCTTCAGAAGGACTATCACGTCTTTATGACTCCATTGAGCGATGATCCAGTACTACTATCTGTCAAATCAAAGACCGCTAAAGGCTTCACAGTACTCGGTGTAACATTAGATGGTCAACCAGCAGAATGCTCCTTTGACTATAGAATCGTCGCCAAGCGACTTGGCTATGAGGATGTTCGTCTTGATGAAGCTAATGTTCCAATGCAGATTAAAAAATAAAAAAGTTAATACTCCTCACACACTAATTTCCATATTTTTTAGGAGGAAAAATAAAATGAAACAGTCAATAATAACAAAAAAGACAATATATATCTGCATTGGACTGATAATTCTATTAATTGCAGCTATCTTTGCCCAGGATATTTCCTGGTGGACAATTGATGGCGGTGGAGATACATGCAGTGGTGGAAGTTATTCACTAAGCGGAACTATTGGACAACCTGATTCAGGATTAGCAACAATGACAGGTGGTTCTTACACCCTTACTGGTGGATTCTGGAGCTGGGAATCCAGAGAAACTTTCTCTGAAATATGGTTCTTATATTAAAAAATTCTAAATACTTTTTATAAGTCCATTAGTATACATACACCTGTAATTGTATGAATAGATTTTGAAATTAATTTAACAAAATTTCTTTTAGACACCTTATTACTCTAAAAATGGCTTGATGATGTCTTTTTTTATACATTTCCAAAGAATAGTTATCTAACTTTCTTCTCCTCTATCGCTTATTTATATCATTTGTCAGATTACTCCAAGCCTAATTTTCTTCGACAGAAAGTTATCTTTGCTTCGACTTCATTTTTGTATCTAAAATCGGAAAATCTTTTTAGAATCGAATAAAGTGATGAGATAGCTTCTCTATATTCACCTTGAGCAATATATGAGTCAGCAAGAACCATCATCGCCTCAGGATAATAACCCGTCTCAGGATTAATCCTAAGTATCTTATCAATTATCTCCTTAACCTTTCCATACTCCTTTTTCACAAGATAACACTTCGCTCTCAACACAGATGAATGTCCGTATATCTTTTCCGTAGGAAACTCACTTTCCCATCTGTCAATTTCATCTAGTGCATCCTCGATATTTTCTAAATCAATATAATATTCTATATTCAGCGCATAAGACCCTTGAAAAGCAGATTTTTTTCCCGCACTTTCAACCATACTATATGCTCTGAACGCATTCGTATAATCCCCTTTCTCTCTATAACAATCACCCAGTCCCATCAATGCTTCCAACCACACACCTTTATGTTTATCCCGAGTAAATGCCTCCACTTCCTCGAAAATTTTCATAGCCTCATCTAATTTTTGCAAATGCAACAGATATACATTTGCAAGTTCAACAGACAACTTAGCCGAAAAATAATTTTTCTCCTTAAAACGCTTGAAATAATTTTCCAAAAAAATCGCCGCATTCTCCGGCAAATTACGAGAAAGATAAGACTCCACAATAGCCAGTGCCAATATACCTTTCATCCTATTAGATAGATTTTTCTTTGACTCAAGAACTTCCGCACAGGACTCGATTATTGTCTTATATTTCCTGGTATCTTGAAGAAATCTGAGAGATAATCGTAATTTTTCCTCATTGAGATTTTCCAATTGATAGTCTTTAATTATCTGGGCATATTTTTCTTTAAGAACACTCTCCTGAGTATCGCTAACAAAATCAATATGGTCGACATTCACCGTCTGTTTAATAGTCCTCACCGAACCATCCTTCATCTTGAAAGTAAGTTTGGGAGTATATCTACCATTTTTCAGATAAATATGTGTTGGAGAAACCTTATCAGAAGTTGTTCCATCGTTAAAATCCCAGTAATACTGGACTATTGGCTCAGTGCAATCATATTTAAGAAGATCAAATTTATACGCCATCAAACTACTCTTATGGAACATCAAAGAACTCTGCAAAACAGGTTCAAACTCGATGTTCAGATCATCCCTTAGTATCTCATAGTTTTTCACCATAGCCCTTCTCACAGGTAAAAAACTTGCATCAGGAATCAGAGAAACATATCTATCAAAAGGTCTTTTCCAACCAGCAACTGCCGCCTGTGCTGAATAATATTCTACTTGAATATATTTCATCTTCGCAATCCCTGCCTTAAGAAATATTTTCCCATTATGTTGACCATACACTCCTCCCCCAGCACCATGCTGCCCGGGCCATTGTGCAACCAATTTATCATTGATAAAAAGAAATGAAGCATCATCCGACGCAGTACAAAAAGTATATTCCCCAGTCGTTGGACAACTTATATAACCTGTGTATATACTAATATAATTATCTGATGGACCATAAGGATTGAAGCCATCAAAGATTTTAGGTCTATATCCCGCACCAAAGGCATAATTATTTTCATTAAGCATTCTCCTGGTTTGATTCCAATTATTAACTTCGCCTGAATCCCTCCGTCTTGTCTCTAAAAAAAGACCTGCCTTTGGTTCCCATTGTGATTCTTCTATTTTACTTGCATTCTGGTTTCCATAATATACCCAATACACATTCTCATATTTCTTCGCCTGAAAAGCCACGATCACTCTATCATCCGTACCACAAAACATTATCTTAAATGGCACAATCTTACCTTTCTCATTAATCACACGAATATCAGAACCGTCATTTTTAACATTCCCACCTGCCCAAAACTCCACATAAGCAACATCAGTCTCCTTCATAAAAGTCGATGGATTTGAAACAACAAGCCTTCTTCTATACCGATAATTCTTGTCCCACCAGGTACGGTAACCTTGAGAATACGAATGGATTGGTAAAAGGAAAAGAAATATAAAAAATAACGCTGATAAGAATCTTAGATAAGACCTTTTCTTTGAAAGACTAATGAAAAGCGAATTTATTGATACCATTCTTATACCAACTTTGATTATTGCGCTGTGCTTAAATTATTAAAAGACTCTTCACTAAGGATGCAAGTTTTAAATCAACAGGTTCACAAAAATTTTTATGAAGCAGTAACAGAAAGGATATATATGATAGGAGAAAAAAATTACTTATCTAATATTTCCCTAACGATTTTAGCAAACTGCACGGAATGATAAGGTTTCTGGACAAATCCACTTACTTTTTGACTCACCAAATTTTTCGCCATTCCATTCACTGAATATCCACTCGACACTGCGATCTTCTGATCAGGATTAATATCTTTTACTATATTGACAACCTCCATTCCTCCAATCTTAGGCATTGATAAATCAACAATTATGAGGTTTATATCACTCTTTGTGTCACTGGACTTTTCCCATTCTCTTTTATAAGTACTAATTGCCTCTTCACCATCAGCTGCTAATATAACATTATAACCATACTTTTCAAGAATTGTCTTCCCAAGATTTCTAATCATCTCTTCGTCATCAACAAGCAATATTGTTTCCTTCCCACCTCTTGTAATTTCTTTAAACACTTCCTGATCTTTTTCTTCCGCCTCAGAAATCCGCGGTAAATAAATTTTAAATGTCGTTCCCTTGCCCAAATTACTATAAACATTCAACCAACCATTATGTTGCTTTACTATTCCATAAACCATAGCCAATCCTAATCCAGTTCCCTTATCGACACTTTTTGTCGTAAAAAATGGCTCGAAAATCTTATTTACATCTTCCTCTTTTATTCCACAACCCGTATCAGATACACCAATCCGAACAAATTCACCTTCATTAGCCTCGGAATGTGAAGCACAATATTCTTCATCAATTCTAACATTACTTGTCTCGACAATTATCCTGTGCGGATCCGATCTAACGACTTCTGTGGTTTCCTCCAACAACTCTTTTTTGATTTGTTCCTCAACTGCATCCCTTGCATTAATGAGAAGGTTCATTAAAATCTGACTAATCTGGGATTTATCAGCATTTACAATCCATAAAACCGGATTCAGATAAGTCTCAATGGCAATTTTCGGATCAATGGAATGCTTAAACAATCCCAAAGTTTCTTCGATACAAGAATTGAGATTCACTGGTTTCGTCACCATAAATGATTTTCTGCTAAAGCCTAAAAGTTGTTTAATGAGATCCGATGCTCTTTCAGAAGCCTTTTCAGCTTCCTTTATAAATCTATAATAACGACTATCTGGTTTCATCTCAAGAAGTGCCATAGAGATATTACCCATTATTCCCGTAAGAATATTATTAAAATCATGCGCAATTCCACCAGCAAGAGTGCCTATAGACTCCATCTTTTGGGACTGACGAAGCTGGGCTTCTATATTTTTTCTACTTGTTATATCTATCACATTGCCAAAAATTGCTGGCTTACTTTCATAGCTTATCAAACTCGAATGAATCTCAGCCCATCCAAAAGAATCATCCTCCCTAATAAATCTTGTTTCATATCTATCTGGCGTCTCTTCTCCCTTAAATTGTTTTTCCACTATTTCCCTGATAAAATTAATATCATCAGGATGTAAGTATCGAAAAATATCTGCACCTAATACATTTTTGACATCTTCATTAAGCATATTCACCATTACTTTATTAGTGAACACGACCTTCTTTTCCTCATCGACTACAAATATTCCCACCAATGAATGTTCAATTAAACTTCGGAGTCTTTCTTCATCCTCTTTTAATTTGACCTCCATTCTTTTCCTGCTGGTAATGTCTCGTATATATTTGATCACACCTATAAACTCTCCCACACTATCAAAAAGCGGGA
>CAZYWQ010000184.1:0-6103 GCA_964651675.1 uncultured Candidatus Sumerlaeota bacterium
GCCAATTGGCATTTTATTCTTTTTAATTTCGAATGCATATGATTCGAGAATTGGACAATCCAATATCCAATCTATATGTTCCTTCTCTTGTGCATTTACAACAACAGAACCGGGAATTGGAGAATCAACAGGTTGATAACGGTCAGAAGATTCAATGTTCATTTCTGATTCATCAATAACATTCGAAGTTCTACTTCTAATAATGTTCCTTGAATAATATATCGTTTTAAGAATTCTTTTAAAGAAATCACCGCTTTGCAGTTTGAAATAATTGAAAGGTCTAATAACTTTTGTGAATATTGTTATGGGCATTATTGATTTGAATCCAAACAGTGGATACAATTTTTGTGCTATCTCCGAACCACCAATTACGAAGCTGAAATTACCCAATCCCATAATCTTTGAAAATAGCATCAATCCTGCACCACGAGTGGTTGGATCAACTATCCACTCTATTGGATGAATGCCCTTTAACACCATATTATTATATTTATAATGAGAAGAAACATAACCTATATGACCAACCACTTTATTTTTCAGTATAGCAACAAAGGACCTAAACGAATCGGGGTGCAATGGATTAGAAAGAATCCATTTTATGACTTTTGCATCTTTCAATTTCAACAAATCAGAGTCTTTTGAATAACGATATAAACTCCTAATAGCCTCAATATCATTATTAGTCGATGCTCTTAAAACAATTTCATTCATAATTATGAATCAATCCGTATTATGATTTATCATCACTGAAAAAATTGGGAACCTCTGATAGAGTAATTCCTTTGAAACCAAAGTCCCTTGCGACCTTTAGAACGAAAATAATTCGCTCTTTTAATTGTCTTAAAAGATCTTCACTCATAGAATAAGGAGATGTTCCAAGGGTCAGCTCAGTAGAATGAAACATAAAATTAAATATCGAAAGGTTCGATTGAAAAAGATTATAAACTAATTTTTGAAAGACCGAAGCTGGCAGATTAGAAGAAGGACGGAACGAAATGCGACCGACACCCTTATATCCAATTTTATATAAAATGGACCTTAGCTGATTCATTCCCCTTATATTAAAATTACTTAGAAAATCCCCTTTAAATCCCGTAACAGGAACTTCTAAAACATTGATTCTGTTATCCTCATTAGTAGCTTTTTGAGTAATATCTCTACAATCGGGATAATAAGGAAAATTTGGTACAAAACGAGTATCAGTTTTAATATATTCTTGGATACCTTTCGTTCTTATCCAGGAAACATACGAGGTTACTGAACTGTCAACGATATAATTATTCTCTTCAAGCCATAACAATGTTCTCTTATCAATACCCCATCGTCCAGCTCTATGACAGGTAGGTGTGACACCATAGTTTTTTTCTATCGCAAGATGCAATGATTCCATTTTTTCCCTAAAAACACTATCAGAAATTTCTGACTGAATTCCACCAACCCATTTTTCATCAACACCATATACATTGCCATCCTCAAAAGGAGGTGTACTCCAAATATGCATATGATGACCTATCTCACATTTCCCTTTATCCAAGTATTCCTTGATAATTTTAATGGCTTCCTCTCGAGTTGCCATTTCATATGTTACTAAATAGGTGGGAATCGTATTATATTTGTCACATATCTCCTGCAGAAAATGGAGTCCTTGAATAGAGGTAATGTTATTGGTTTTATTATCAAACCAATCGGACTCAACATCCACAGTTATCACTATAAATTTCATTTTATACCTGATAAGGATAAGATTAGAACTGCAAATAATCTTTATATTTCCGTAAACTGCTCCAGAACTTACTTGAATATCGTTGCATTTTATAAGTAACTTCATCTGGATTGAACGACATCTTGAAGTGCTCGATGCTCTTTTTCCCACTACTACTTCCCAAATTTAAAACTCTGAAATCATTTTCAATTCCATACTTTATAACAAATTCGAAAATATACTTCGTGGGATAATATCTTGAGTATTTCCTATCCATTACACTCTGATAATATAACATTTCACTTTTCGAACAGAGAATTAAGACACCTGCTATCATTTGTCCATCGATAGTAGCAATCCACAACTTCGAATCCTGATTATGAATTAAATCTCTTACCAAACTGATTGGCAATCTACTTCTTTTTGCCCATTTTTTCATCGACTCTTCTGAAAGTCTCAGATAATTTTCTACAAGCTTTTCATCCTTTGTTTCTCTAACAACAACTCCATCCTTTTGTGCTCTACGAATCTCCGCTCTGAGCTTGCTTCTAAAGCGATTCTTCCAGATATCATCATAAGTACAATCAAGCGGTATGACCAATGTTTTATACTCTTCTTCTCTGAATCCTTTTGTAAGCAAAATATCCGATTGAGGATGATTAATTATCAATATTCCCATTGTATTAATCGAAATAAGATAATCATTAATCTCGCTTATCTGCTCATCAGAAATATTACTCGCCGATATAAATCCCCCATACGCACCCAATGGGAGTGATACAAGATTATAGGCAAAATCTTTCGACACCTTGCCCATCTTAATTGAAAAATGTTTTATTTTTATCAAAGGTAATAAGATTTCTGCACCGTTGTTGAAGACGAATAATCTATGTGATTGTTCATAATTTTTTATATGTTTGCAAATAATCGATGAGAAATCAGGAGTTTGGGTAAATGAGTATCCTTTTGCATCAGAACCTTGATCCAAAGCCTTAAGAATCTCCAGCCATTTTTTATTTGAAATGTTTTCTACAACCTTCATTAAATACACGTTCCTTATTAAAATTATTCTGTATGTCATCCTGAACTTGTTTCAGGATCTACTTATTTTGGTACCTTAATAGAGATTCCGAAACAAGTTCGGAATGACACAGAAGTACTTTTTTTGCACCTCGGAATTCTCAATTATGATTTAAGCGGACCTTCATAAATTGAATTTATTTTATCCGCAAAATACTCTTCATTAAAATTTTTATAAAGAGTTTCTCTGGCAAACTGACCCATTTTAATCCTCTTATCAGAATCGATTTTCAATTCGATAATCCTATCTGCAACTCTTTCATAATCGTTCATATCCACAATAAATCCACTTTTGTTATTTTCTATTATCTCTGGAATCCCACCACAACTATAAGCAACAACAGGCTTTTCAGAACCAAACGCCTCCATAACAACCCTCGGAAGTGGTTCTTGATAATCAGGTAAATGCACCAAAACATCGCACTCACTTAAAATTGCTAAGGTCTGATTATGATTCAGTTTCCCAAACAATTTCACCACATCGTTTAAACCAAATTCCCCCCTCTTTTTCAAAAAAGATTGATAATAATGAGTATGCCCTTCTTCCTGACCTCCAATCACATAATAAGAGACATCACCTACTCCTTTTCCCTTTAAAATCTTTGCAACCTTAAGTAAATTTATATGTCCTTTCACTTTAACGAACTTTGAAATATAACAAACTTTAAAATTTTTATCTTTTCTCACCATATCCAATTCGGTAAATTCATTATCCGTCTTCTCAACCAAAGATATGGGAGCAGGATTATGAATTACCTGAATTTTTTCAGACCATTCCTCCTTATCGAACATTGACTGCCTAACAGCATTTGAGACACATACTACTTTATCCACGAAATGTTTAACCAAAAACAAATAGACCTTTTTGACAAAGCTTTTTCCTTCGAGAATAACTCTTAGATGAGAAATTACTTTTGCGCCAGAAATCTTTGCAGTAATAAAAAATGGCAGATCAATTATGTCCGAAAAGTGAACTATCTTGATTTCATTAGCCGTAATGAATTTAAAAAGTCTCCATTGAGCAGGAATAATTCTGAAAAAGAACAATAGAAATTCTCTTGCTCCTCTAAACTCCCGCAATCTCCTGAACTTCAATAACTCATATTTCACTTCAATTTTCTCGAGTTCAGCACCCAATTCTCCCTTTTCAGGTAATCCAACCGAGACATTGTATCGGACCTTAAAAATTTTCACAAGTCTCAAAGTAGATAAAGGCATACCTGAATCCAACTTCGCCACAGAACAGAAGTATAAGATACTTTTACTCACTATGAAACTCTCATTTCTTTTTATTTGTTTCTATCACTTAATAATGAAGTTACAACTTCAGCATATTCTTTTTTTATTTTATCAAGGTTCCAATCAGCCTCTATTGTCTTTCTCGCATTCATTCCTATTCGCAATTGTGATTCTTTATCTTCTAAAACTTTTAACAGAACATCCCTTATCTCTTTAACATTCTCAGCTTCACATACAAAACCATTCTCACCATCATTGACAACCGAATCAATCGCACCAACTCGTGTTGTTATCACAACCTTACCACAAGCCATAGCTTCTGTAACTACCTGTGATACTCCAGCTATCTTCCTGAAAGGGAAAACACACACATCAGCTAATCCCATCGCAGATACCAGTAGATTTTTCTCTAATACACCTGTTAATAAGATAGATAGTTTTTCTCTCTCAATCTTCTCTTTCAACTGATTACATAATGAACCTTTGCCAACTATGATGCAATAACTATCAGGTATCGAGCTTACGATTTCCGGTATCAGATCCACTCCATTTTCACTTGCCAATCTTCCAAAATATAATATTATCTTCTTACCTGTTACATCAATACCCTTCGATTTAAGATACTCAAGAAACGGTTCGATTTCAGGACTTTTAGTATACACTTTCAAATCAATCCCCTGCCTGAAAATCTCAATCTTATTTTCTTTTACTCCTCTATCAACCAAATTCTTTTTGTGATCATATCCATCAACTATCACCTTATCAGCGCTTTTAAACAAGTTCTCAAGCATCCGATGAAGATGTTTTGCATAAAACTGATGTTTTGTCTCATAAAATACATCACCACCAGCAACCACAATTAACAGCTTATTATATTTCTCCTTCAATCTCGAAGAAAGAGATAAAACTCCAGGTGTCATATCAGATATTATTACATCATAATCTGCAATCCCCGATTTATCAGATGAAAAGTGACGATTGAGCTTAAACCATCTTATCATTTTCGGAATATACTGACCTAATAATTTAGGATATTTCATCGAAGCAAGAACAGGTTTAACTTCATAGTTCCTCTGAAATAATCTATCATCATAATTCTCAATAATAGCATAAAACCTTACCTGAAATCCCTCATCAGATAAAGAAGTGGCAATCTTATCCATCCAGGTCGTCATTCCACCAATCCGAGGATAAGAAGCAACACTGATTATAGCAACTTTTGCATTTCGCATAACTTTAAACTAATGTTCTCCTATTTCATCAACATTAATACGAATCTGGATTCCCGCTTGTGCGGGAATGACATATTGATTATTTTTTCAGAACACTCAAATCAAAAATACACCTCTGATCTCTCCATCTTCAACCACATTTTTAGCAATATATCCTGTTATAAAACCCGCAATCAGGCTTCCCAACATCAAAATCGGTAAAAAATATCCCATCAACTGAATACTGAAGCCCAACATAATCACTACGACTAATGCTTGCATCAAATTATGTGCTAAAGCGCCTATAATACTTATTCCTATAGGAGAAAAGAATGATTTGAAAATTCCAGAAGCAACACTCATAGACGACACACTCACAATGCCGCTTAAAAAACTTATTATAAAAGGAGGTGAAAGAAAAGTTCCCAGAAAAATTGATGCCAGGACAGTTCTTGTTATCACGACATACATAGCGCCATTCAAGCCAAGCAAATAAACAGCAATGACACTAACACAATTCGCCAATCCTATGCGAAACCAGATAACCTGTGGTGGGAATATCATACTTTCGATCACTTGCAACACTATTGCTAATGCCGAAAGCAATGATATAAGATAAATGTATTTTTCAGAATCTCTATTCATCTTAAACATACAATTTTAAAATGCAATCGCATCGAACTCGCTGTCTTCATCTTTTCCTTTTATCTTTACAACAACCTTATTAGGAACGCAAATTATCGATTCACCACTTTTTCTAATCCAACCTTGATGAACACATATCTTTCTCGGACAATTCGACTCTTTCATCCTGATTTTTTTATCTTTCACCTCAATTAGAATCCTTACACCATTATTATTAATTGTATAC
>CAZYWQ010000185.1:0-805 GCA_964651675.1 uncultured Candidatus Sumerlaeota bacterium
ACCGAAGTTTCTGGCTCCTATTCCTCCGAGAAAGCCTCTGATAAATGCACACAGGACATTGTTTGTTTCATTGTCGGATATGACCGAACAATCGCAGTTTTCTATTCTTAGTTTATCATCAAAGACGGTAATTGTAATGTTGCGATTTTGTATTATCTGAAAATAGTATTCGATTAATTGAGCGAATTGCTCGGGACTTAAGGTTGTCGTTATCTGCATCTTGTCTTTGAAATATTTTTCAAACCAAAATCCTAATTTCACACCTATGTTTTTGATAAACCTGGTAGTGTCTTTTTCACCTAATAAATAGTTGTTCAAATAACCAAGATTATATACTATATCCTTAAGTATAGTTTTCTCATCAGGAGTATAATTGAGAGTTTTATGCATATTTAGTCATCCTTGTCCGTTAAAACACTCTTTAGATAGTACTAATCCATTAGTATTTTTTGATACAGTTTAACCTAACTATATATCGGCAAATTGACTGTATTTGTTTAACTTATTGAATTATATCTTGATTGTTTGATAATTAAGGGAACAAATAGGGGCAAATTGTGACTTATTATTTTTAAATTTAGGGAGAGAAGTTGATATGGAACAATTGATAGAAGATATTGTTAATGAAATGAAATTGGAAGAGAAAATCGGGCAGATTCTTTGTCCTGCTTTGAGTGATATAACTGAAGCAGAGATATTAGTTACAAAATTTCACATTGGTAATTTTGTAATTTTATCAACCGATGTTTATACTTTGTATAATAAAATTAGAAGGCTTCAGGCGATTAGCAAATATCCGCTTCAA
>CAZYWQ010000185.1:815-4291 GCA_964651675.1 uncultured Candidatus Sumerlaeota bacterium
ACGAACGGAGTGTCGGTGCTGCGGTTCAGGGAGCTACTGATATGGCTGGTAATATGGCATTGGGAGCATCTCGGAACTCGGAGCTTGCTTATAGGTCATCTATTTTGATTGGTAAAGAGGCACAGGCATTGGGTGTTAAGATGATTTATGCACCTGTGTTGGATATTAATTCCAATCCGAATAATCCAATTATTAATATTAGGTCTTTTTCGGATAATGCGGATTTGGTTAAAGAGATGGGTCTTGCAGTAATGAAAGGATTTCATAAAATGGGGATTGTGTCGGTTGCAAAACATTTTCCTGGTCATGGTGATTCAATAGTTGATTCTCATACTTCGATGTCTGTTCTTTCGAGAAGTCTGAATGAAATGGAAGATAGAGAGGTTTTGCCTTTTAAAGCCCTGATTGATGCAGGTGTAGATGGAATTATGCCAGGTCATATTTCAGTGCCAGTGATTGAGTCTGAATCAATTCCTGCGACTATATCTTATCGAGTCTTGACCGAGTATCTCAGAGGAAAATTGGGTTTCGAAGGAATCATTGTTTCCGATGCATTAGGAATGGGAGGATTTATAGAGGGACATTTGTATGAGGAAGCTGTAATTAAAGCGGTTAATGCAGGTGTGGATTTACTTTTAATGCCTCCAAATCCTTTGGAAACTTATAATGTGGTGCTTAAGGCTGTTAGAGATAAGAAAATCAGCGAGGAAAGAATTGATGAGGCTGTTTCGAGGATCTGGAAAATTCGAAAAAGGATTATTGAGGAAAATGATTATGTTCCTGAGTGGAAAAATATAGTCGGTAGTATAGGAACGGATGAAAATGAAAAAGAGGCTGAAGAGATTGCTAAGGAATGTATCGTTCTGTTTAAAGATGATGCGCATTTTTTACCGCTTCAACCAAATTCTTCTATCGGTGTTATTGGAGTTACGAATGCAAGATATTCGGGTGTGATATGGAAGGAGACATTTAATTTACCTGGTGAGATAATGCGGTTCACGACTGATACTGATTCGGTCTATGTCAATGAGGATATGGAAGAGAAATATATAAAGAGGGCGAAGGAGATTGCGAAAAGTTATCAGACGATTGTATTAGGAGCATATATGAAATTGGTAAAGGATTTGGGGACATTACAGGCTTCGGAAAAATTATTGAATTTGATACGAGAGCTCCATCAGATTAATGGGAATTTGGTTCTGATTTCATTTGGTAATCCATATTTTATTAAGCAGGTACCTTATGTTCAGACCTATATCTGCGCCTTTGGTAATAGTTTCGCCACTCAGAAAGTTACTACAGAATTACTTTTTGGAAAATCTAAATTTAAGGGGACTATGCCTGTTGAAATCAAGATGTAGAATCGAAAATATTTTTTAAACGGTGATGGTTGTAATTTATATTGACGGAATTTAAAATTTAAATTATTGGTTTGCATATCTTTAGTAAGTACATTATTAGAAGTGAAAATTAAATAAAGGGGAATAAATGTGGGGACACTTCGTAAAAGAATCTTTTCCGAACTATTTTCAAATCCAATCCTTAAATTTTTTCTGATAATTTGCATTTTCCTGATCTCAATTGTTTCATCAGCCAGAACAATCACAGTAGGACCGTCGGGTGATTATCAGACAATTCAAGATGCGATTGATAATGCTTATAATGGCGATGAGATAGTTGTTTCACCAGGAACTTATAGGGAAAATATTCGTTTCAATAGTAAGGACATTGTATTAAGGTCGACTGAACCTACAAATCCTGATGTTGTTGAAAACACTATTATCAATGGTGATGTGGATAATGATGGTATTGGAGATGGATCAGTTGTAGCATTTGCAGGAACAGAACCTGAGACTTGTATATTATCTGGATTCACTATAACAAAGGGTAATAGTGAATATGGTTCTGGGATTAATGGCAATACTACCCATGCTACTATCCAACATAATAAAATTATGGAAAACACGGCTGTTATTGAAGGTTGGAGTAATGGTGGTGGTCTTTCTTGGTGTGATGGTATAATCCAGGAGAATATAATTATAAATAATTCTGCAACTTTTGGAGGCGGACTTCTTGGATGTATGGGTACGATTAAAAACAACAAGATTTCGAATAATTCTGCTGATAAAACTGGTGGAGGATTGCTTTTATGCAAAGGTATTTGTATGAACAACATTATTTCTTTTAACTCTGCGGTGGAACATAGTGGTGCGATGGGTGAATGTGAAGGTATCATTATAAGTAATCTTATATATGGTAATACCAGCGAATCTTATGGGGCAGCATTATCTAATTGTACTGGCAAAATAATTAATAATACAATTTGTTATAATGTGGCTAATAAATATGGTGGAGGAATTTATAACTGTGATGGATTTATAGCTAATTGCATTCTCTGGGGGAATGTTGGTGCAGGAATGGACCAGATGTGTGGATCTTCTACTCCTCTTTACAGTTGTATTCAAGATTGGTCGGGTGATGGTGGAGGAAATATTTCGGATGATCCACAATTTGTTAATCCTGGAGAGGGGGATTATCATCTTACAGAAGGTTCTTCTTGTATCGATACTGGCAATACATATTATGTCTTGGGTGATTATCTTGTTGATATAGATGGGGAGTGTCGATTGTCTGGTAGTTCTGTAGATATTGGGTGTGATGAATTCAATAGTACCATCGATAGCGATGGGGATTTATTATCTGATATCGATGAGGGTATTCATAGTAGTAATCTTAATAATCCAGATAGTGATCACGATGGATTGTATGATGGAATGGAGATTATTCGAGGAACTGATCCCAGTACCGCTAATTTTCCTTCGGGAATTCTGGTTCCAGAACAATGTTCGTCTATCCAACAAGCATTGTATCTATCTTTTCCTTCCGCAGAGATCATTGTATCCCCAGGTTTTTATAAAGAAAATCTCTATTTTGTAGGTAGAAATGTAAAATTAAAAAGCACAAATCCATATGATAACAATGTCGTTAGAAGCACAATAATAGATGGTGACAACTTGTTTACAGCCATAACTTTTGATGGTAGAGAGGACGAGACTAGTACTCTTGCGGGTTTTACAATCAAAAATGGAGAAGGATATTATGGTGGGGGGATAAATGGTAATGAAGCTACAGGAGTGATTGAACATAATATTATTACAGATAATGTTTCATCGTATTATGGATCAGGGATCAATGATTTCGATGGTTCCATTATAAATAATATTATAGATATGAATACTAATAGTTCTGGTGGAGTACTTTTTCACTGCGATGGCTTAATTGAAAATAATACTATTTCTAATAATAAGATTAGGCATTATGGGGCGATTAAATATTGTGATGCTACTATTCAGAATAATCTAATATTTAGTAATTCGAGTTGGGGAATTTATGGATGTGATGGTTTGATTCAGAATAACACGGTTTGTGATAATATGGATGGTGGATTAGCAAATTGTAATGGAATTGTTCAATGT
>CAZYWQ010000185.1:4301-5137 GCA_964651675.1 uncultured Candidatus Sumerlaeota bacterium
TAACTTAGTATATAATAATAATTGTGAAGATGACGGTGGTGGTTTTCATAAGTGTAATGGATTTATTGAAGGAAATGTAATTTTTAATAATGTGGCTTTGGATGATGGCGGCGGACTTTTTGAATGTAAAGCAGCCGTTTATAATAATATTATATATAATAATGTTGCTGGTGGAGTAGGTGGAGGAATAGTTGCTGCCGATGGCGTTTATCAGAATAATATTTTGTTTAATAATACTGCCAATGTTGGTGGTGGATTATATTTCACTCAAAACTTTGGTGGGGAGTTTCGAAATAATACTGTTTATGAAAATATGGCAAATGACATTGGTGGTGGTATCTACTTTATTGTTGGAGGTACTATAAGAAACTGTATAATTTGGGGAAATACATCTCCTGAAGATCCTCAAGTTCATAATGTTACTCCTTATTATTGTTGTATTCAGGATTGGGTGGATGATTTGAATGGAAATATTTCGCTTAATCCTAAATTAATAGATCCTGAGCATTGGAATTTTCATCTCGAGCATAACTCTCCTTGTATAGATGCAGGGCAATTTATTGTAGATATGACTCAGGATTATGAGGGTCATCCAAGGGGATTTAATGGTACGATTGTAGTGCGTGGTGATGGGTCGGATTATGACATCGGGGCTGATGAGTATATTGGGTCAACTTCAAGCACTGATTATTGGTTTTGTTTTGATTAAAAGTACTTAGATAACCGAGTTAATTATTAAAACAGTTTTTTTTAGATATCACCTGGAATTAACTTTCATTTTAGCGTGTTCGAATTCGGCATTTTTTAGTTTTTCTGAGGTATCAAGGAAGTTGGGA
>CAZYWQ010000185.1:5147-6096 GCA_964651675.1 uncultured Candidatus Sumerlaeota bacterium
AGATAATTTTTCGCCAGGAGTCTATCGCTCTTTCATACATTCCTCCTTGATAAAAGGAATGCCCAAGTTCGTATAAGATATATTTCATCTTGTCGTCGATTTCGGTATCCTGAAAATAAAAATAGGCAAGTTCGAGTGAGCCTTGCATCTGATAACAAATGCCTAAGTTTTTCCTTGCTTCTGGATTGGAGTCATCTTCGGAAAGGATGTTCTGGAAGATGGATATTGCTGTGTCTAATCGTCCTATGTAGATATTTAAGGTGCCAATTTTCTGAAGGATTTCTTTTCTTTTGCCATTTTGGGAGTCTTCTTCAGTGGATAGCTTCTTAAGATAAATACTCAGTAGCATTTCGATTACTTCGATGTCTGTTTCGTTGATGTCCATTACCTTTTCTAATTCTTCAACTGCTTTGTCGTAATTACCAAGTGTTTTGTAGATGAGACCTTTTATTTTACCTATTTCGAAATTGGTGAGGTCGGATGGTTCCATTTTATTCATTTCATCGATAATTTTATTATAGAAACTGGTGTCGAAAGAACTCATTTTCCTGAAAAGATTTAATGCAGATATGAATTGTTTTTCTTTTATGTACATATTGGCGAGTGAGAGGAAGAGATTTTCGTCAAAGGGACCGATTCTAATAATGTCTTCAAGGAGTGCAATGGCGTCGTTTTTATAGTCGGGAAATCGCTCTACATATTCCGCAAGTTTCTCCACGGCTTCTTTTTTCGATCCGCATTCGTAAAGTCCTTGTGCGTAAATGAGATGAATTCTATTGTCAAAGGGATCATTTTCATTAGCCTTTTTCATTATTTCGAGTGTGTCTTCGTTAAATTCTCCTCTCTCTAAATATTTGTATGCTAATCTGTTAACCATCATCTGAGTGTCTGGTATGAAATTGAGGATTCTTTCATATATTTTAAGTGCTTCATCATCACGAGAGGTAGT
>CAZYWQ010000186.1:0-6086 GCA_964651675.1 uncultured Candidatus Sumerlaeota bacterium
CTATAATACATACCGAGCCATCCACCCTTACCGGTAAAATGATGCTCATCAAAATCAGTGGCATAGTCAACATGCATCGAACCTCTTTGAGTGTATCCTGTAGGTTCTCCATAAGGATGATCATTACCAGAAGCATCATCGAAAGTGATTACGAGTTTCATTGGTGGATTATCATTGTCCTCATAGAAGAATCCCATCCAACCACCTTTACCGGAGAAGTGATGCTCATCAAAATCAGTACCGTAATCTGTGTGTATAGAACCACGCTGATAATAATTAAAAGAATATCCATATGGAAATGATTGAGAAGTTGTATCGTCATAAGATATAACAAACATTAAGGGCGGATAATTATGTAATTCACCCCAATTCAATACAATATTACCTGAAGCTCCATTATAACCATCAATAGCAATACTATATTCTGATTCGGAACTAATGTTGTATAGGTTAACAAAACTCTGATATCCGACATGGCTATTATCATTAGATGCTACAGTTGTTAATGAATCAACCGAGTTTCCTAAGTAAACAGCTAATAATGTATCATAATTACTTCCAATTGTATTAAGATAATAATTTCCCGAGACTGGTGGAGTCCATCTCCACCAAACGGATGCTCCTCCATAATTATCTGCATGATTAGGTTCTCCGGATTCTTTTGTCGCGTTGAAGTTTACGCCGATAGTATGACCTGACTCATCGGAGATATCAATAGCGTTCACAAAATCATCATTTGGTGGTGGAATATGAAGATCTGGTCCTAATTTGACTACATATAGTTCGTAAGGATTTTTTATGCCTGCAGCAATATATCCACCATCATCTGTTGTTTGTATCCATCCACCGTATGACGATTCTTGCGGATATTTTTCCCACATCAAATTTCCCAAATAATCTGTTTTAAACATATAGAAGCGTCTTATTTCTTCATCTGGGTAAGTTTTTATTCCTGCTATAACAAAACCTTGATCAGGTGTGATTTGAATACTATAACCTATATCCCAAGCATCACTCCCATAAGTTCTATCCCATATTTTATTACCATCTTTGTCTGTTCGAAGTAAACAAATATCCCAATAATTATATCTTCCATTCGCTCTCCCGCCAACGACCACAAATCCGCCATCAGGCAGTTCCCTTACGCACCAAGCCTCGCCATCAAAATATCCATAAGTCTTCAGCCACACTTGATTTCCATTTTCATCAATCTTTAGTAAAGTGAAGTCTCTAACATTTGAACCGCCAAATTGTGTATATCCAGCAATAATATAATCCCCATCAATTGTTTGTTCTACCCAATATGCGCTATCAAATTGATGGGTACCAAAAATATACTCCCATTCAATAACTCCTTCTGAATTAGTTTTAACAATACAAATATCCTCATCTCTGTATCCAGCTAATATATAACCATAATCATCTGTTATATCAAGCCCATAACAACAATCATTTACACCTTTTTGATATAGCTTTTCCCACTCAAGATTACCATCACAATCTGTCTTAATCAAATACATATTCCAATTAGATTGATCACTACTGCCACCGATAATATATCCACCATCAACAGTTTGATATACAGCATGTGCCCACTCAGTCAAATTGCTTCCAAACACCCTGTCCCATATTTTATTACCTGAAGAATCCGTTTTTATCAGACAGATATCTCCTGCTACTCCTGTGGGTGCTTCCCCTTTGATGCTATGACAAATAATATAACCCCCATCTGATGTTTGTTGAACACAAGGACGAAGATCGCCACCATTATCTCCAAATAGTTTTTCCCACTCAATGTCGGGTGCTTGTTCGGTAAATACTAATAGTTGCAGGGAAATAAATAGAATTAATATACTTATCTTTTTTATGTTATGATTGAATATCATAATAATGACCTCGTTTATTATCTAAATATATAGATATGGTTGAATAATGATAATGTTACAAAATATTTTAATATGATGAGTGATAATTTCGGATGAGAGAAATATTAGGTGTTGGAATTTTTCTTAACCTGTTCAAGAAGGTAAATGATGATAAAGATGGTTATAGCCTGGATGAGGACGAGGATGGATTGGGCGAGTTTGAGGTGCCTTAAAAGCATCGCTCCTAAGGACATACTTAGTGTGATGAAATAAATAAAATATACTGCATCACTCTCACTCATTCCTAATGCGACTAATCGGTGTGAAAAGTGATTTTTATCCCCTTGCATTAACGGTTTTTTATTCTTGTATCGTATCCATAATACGGATATCGTATCGAATAATGGTACTCCAAGGATTATTAGTGGCATAAGAATGGGCAACTGTGTCGGTGTACCAGCTTTGTAATAGGTGGCAAGCATTGTTAGTGCTGCCATTATAAATCCGATAAACATACTGCCACCATCTCCCATAAATATCTTTGACGGATATAAATTATATTTCAGAAATCCTAATATACTCCCTGCATAAACCAACAGTACAACAACCATAAAATATTGTCCATCTGTAAGCGATAGATAAGCAAAGACTAACGATATTATCGCTGCAACACCAGCACTTAATCCATCCATATTGTCGAGGAAGTTGAATGAATTTGTCAGTAATACTACCCAGAAAATCGATACAATGGCGGTTAAGTATATGTTGTCGATGAAGGCGATTATTCTGATTCCACCGAAAAATAAAATTAGTCCTGCAATTATCTGAAATATTAATTTTACCGAAGGTCTCATTCCTTTGATGTCATCGTAAGTTCCGACCAGATAAATCAGAGTACCTCCTGCTAATAGAGAGAAAATGGTTTTATGTGTATAGGGAACATTTTTTAGATAAGCCAGTAAGTTTGGAGGGATGTAAAATGAAAAATGAGAAATAAGTTTTAAGGCAAACAAATGCCCAAGAATCGTTATGACAAAGGAAATAAATATGGCTGTACCACCAAGATAGGGTTTTGGCTCTCTATGAATCTTTCTATCCCCGGGATGATCAACAATGTTTAGACGAATGGCAATTTTTCTTACGATGGGTGTTAGGATCAGAGATAATACTGTGGAAAATAAAAATATGTAAAGATATATAATCTCCCATTTTAAAATGAACATTTTTATTTTCTCACTCTTTTTGCTTTATCAATTATAACGAGATAATACCTATTAACTATAATAGTCAATTAATTAAAGTGGTAAGAACACTGTCATAAAAGAATAAAACACATTTTGTTGATACTTACTTTTTTAATAATTCATAATATATTTTTCGGATTTCAGCAATCATTTTATCTGCGCCAAATAACTCTGATGCCCTTTTCTTTGCATTATCACTCATCTCATTGCCCTTTTCAGGATTATTTATCAAGAAATTTAGGGCGTCAGCTAATGCTTTTGAAGAACCTTTTTCTACGATAATACCCGATTCTCCATCTTTATTAACGAATGGAACTCCAGTATCGAGATTCGTGCTTACTACAGGCAATCCACATGCCATCGCTTCTATCTGACATAATCCATAAGCTTCACTTCTAAGATGCGATGGTAAACAAAATATGTCCGATAAATAAAATTCTTTAATCAAATCTTCATCACTAATCTCACCTAAGAAATTTACTTTAGAACTCAATTCGAGTTCATTCACCTGTTTTTTTAATTTTTGTTCCTCAGGACCTTTGCCAATAATTTTTAGATCGGCATTTACTTCATTCATTGCATCGATTAAAAAATGAAGTCCTTTATAATATCTTAACATTCCGACAAATACAATTTGAATCTTATTTCGCTCTTGTTTTGCTTTTGCATATTTTTCTTTCTCATCGGAACTGATCTTAAATTTATTCAAATCAATCCCGAGAGGAACTATTTTACACTTGTCTTTAAAATCGCTTAAAAACTCAGAACTCTCGATATAGTTTTGAGATGTGGGCATAATCACATTGACTCTTGCTAAAAACTTTCTTAGTATACCGCTGTAAAATTTGAGTCCTATTCTTTGTCTTACTATATCACTGTGGTATGTCACGATGACTTTTCCTTTTGGTTTGGCTAAAAAATATGAAATCTCTGAAGTTGGATTGGGATGATGAAAGTGTAGAATGTCGGCATCAAGTTTTTTTAACCAACGAGGATAGGTCGGTGAAAATGGAGCGGACTTTATTCTGAACCAAGAACCAACTTTATATACTTCAATACCATCTATTGTTTCTTTTTCAAAGGAGTTCTTACGATTGGAAACGAGAACTTTTATATCAAATTCATCTTTTAATGATGTACAAACAAGATTAATGTTTTTTTCTATTCCACCCATAATCGGTGGATAATAATCCTTGTAGAGATGAAGTACTGATATTTTTTTGTTCTTCTGATTCATACTTCTTTCCATAAGGAATTAAACGGATTTATCTGTCAATTCTTATAAATAAAGTATGGTTAAATATGATGTGTTAAAAAAAACACTTGACTTTATATATTAAATTCAATAAAGACATACGAAAATATATTTTGTGTTACTAATATGGGTGACCTCTTAAGATTTGGCATTGCCATAGAGAGAGAATTGCTTGATAAGTTTGATAAGGAAATCTCGAAGAAAGGTTATATAAACCGCTCTGAGGCTATCAGAGACCTTATGAGAGATAGTCTTATCCAGGAAGAATGGAAAGCCAATGATGAAATAATTGGTGTGGTTACATTCATTTATGACCATCATATTCCAAATCTTACTGAAAAGTTGACGGATATTCAACATCATTCAGGAAATATAATATCTTCTATGCATATCCATCTTACGCATAATGATTGCCTTGAGATTATTGTTATCAAGGGCAAAAGCAAAGGTGTTGAGAAGGTTGCTGGGAAAATATTTTCATTAAAAGGTGTCAAACATGGTAAACTGACGAGAACAACAACTGCAAAGAAGATATAAAATTTTTTTTAAGATATGATAGCACGAATTAGATATTCGTATGTCACAAAATATGGAGGGAGAATTAAATGAAAAAAGGATTCACACTTATCGAATTATTAATTGTTGTTGCAATCATCGCAATACTGGCAGCAATCGCAGTACCAAATTTTCTTGAGGCTCAAACAAGAGCTAAATCAAGTCGTGTCAAATCCGATTTCAGGACTTTGGCAACTGCTATCGAAGCCTACCATACGGATAATAATGCATATCCTTATGGGGTCTGGGACCCGGGAGTAAAAGGTGCAGGTGATATAGATAATTATATTCCTCTAACAACTCCCACTGCATTTTTAACATCGGTCCCGTCTGTTGAACCATTTACTCCCATTTCAGGATATTTGGATCCTGATGGGACATTTAATCCCAAACCTTTTGGTCATAGTCATTACTTTTACTGGAGACTTGATGCAGAATTCATACAATTCTTTGGTCATCCAGAAATTAAGGATGCCTGGCTTTTGAGAAGTGTTGGTCCAGATAGTAGGGCTGAAGGTGCAGTTGTAGATGCTGTAACTAATGCTAAGGTTACAGGCGTATTTGAAACGGTTGATGGTTTCTCGGGATACAATACTATTTATGATGCAACTAATGGAACAATTAGTCGTGGCGATATATTGAGAGCTGGTGGACAGATTCCGGGTGTCGTTGGAAGCGCTATTGCTAAATAAAATCGATGATAAAAATAAAAGTAGTTGAAAAATCTATCGTGAGTCTCAAAGGTTATTGTTATGACTGAAATTGATACAAAGCAGATTATTCTCAGCGGATTATTTGCTGCGATGGCATTTGTTTTACCGATGGCATTTCATATGGTTGGACTTGGTTCAATGTTTTTGCCAATGTTTCTTCCGATCGTTATGTTAGCCTATTTGGTAAAAATGAAATATTCGGTTTCTGTTTCGATTATAGTTCCGATTTTTTCGACTCTTACCACAGGTATGCCTCCTCTTTATCCACCTATCTGTTTTGTTATGATGATCGAGCTTTCCTTGATGTGTGTTATTATATGTCTGATATATCAAAGGTTTAAAAGAGCCTGGTATATAGCACTTACTGCAGCTATGATTGTTGATAGAATTGTATTAGCTGCAATGTTTTTTATTCTGATGAAATTGTTTCACATTAATGCTTTGGCGCTAAATA
>CAZYWQ010000187.1:0-6045 GCA_964651675.1 uncultured Candidatus Sumerlaeota bacterium
ATTTCCGTTGATCCAATATTCGATGAAGCAGGCAACATTACCAATGCTGTTCATATTATGAGAGATATTACAGAACGCAAGCAAACAGAAGAAAAGATAAAATCTTCTGAAGAAAAATATAGAACCTTAGTCAATAATCTCCACATTGGAGTCTATAGAAATACTATTGGTGCAAAAGGGAAGTTTATCGAAATAAATCCAATACTTGCAGAGATGTTTGGATACAAAAGCAAGAAGGAATTTTTAAAAATCAATGTCTCTGATCTATATCCCAATCCTGATGATAGAAAAAATTTTAGTGAGAAACTCATAAAAAATGGTTTCGTTAAAAATGAAGTATTGAATCTTCAAAAAAAGGATGGGACACCAATTGTATGTTCAATATCGGCTAAAGCTGTTTATGATGAAAAAGATCAGATTGAATACTTCGATGGCGTAATTGAAGATATTACTGATCGCAAACGGGCTGAAAAAGAGTTATTATTTAAAAACACTCTTTTAGAAGCTGAATCCGAGAGCACACTTGATGGCATTCTTATTCTTGATGATAACAGTAAAATCATTTTTTATAATAAACGCCTTATCGAAATGTGGAACATACCACAAGAGTTGTTAGGAACAAATAAAGATGAACAATTACTTCAACATATTCTAAATCAAGTAAAAGATCCCGATGGTTCCCTTAAAAAAATTCAACATCTTCATTCTAACAGAACAAAGAAAAGCAGAGACGAGATAGAACTCTTAGACGGCAGAATTTTTGATAGATATTCCTCCCCATTAGTCAGTTCAAAAGATGAATACTATGGTAGAATATGGTATTTTCGAGATCTCACAGACACAAAAGAATTAGAGAAGGAAATCCAGTGGAACTATCAATCACAATTTGTATTAAATGCAATTCTCCATTTATCTCATAAAGATATATCACTTAGTGCATTCTTAAAAAGTGCTCTTGACATCTTACTCACGACTTCCTGGCTTGAAATCGAAAAGAAAGGTTCTATATACCTCATTGAAGATGAGCCTGATGTACTGGTTATGAAGGTTCAAAAAGGACTCTCCGAATCAATATTAAAAAATTGTAATAAAATCCTTTTTGGAGACTGTCTTTGTGGACAAGCAGCACAAAGTCAAAATGTCCAATTTTGTAGCTCTCTTTGCGATTGTCATATAGGTAAATATGACGGTATTCCACCTCATGGTCATTACTGTATTCCAATAATAGTTTCTGGCAAAACAACTGGTGTTCTTAATATATACTTAAAAACAGGGCATTCTTACAGTGAAAGAGAAGAGTTATTTTTAATTTCCATCGCAAATACACTCGGAGGAATTATCAAACGCAAACGAATGGAAAAAGAGATATTGGCATTATCAAAATTCCCGAGTGAAAGTCCTCAACCTGTTATTAGAGTACAAAAGGATGGTAAAGTAATCTTCGCAAATGATGCCAGTCTCCAACTATTGAATTATTGGAAGATACAGGTAGGTGGTTTTTTACCGAAAGAGATCAATAAATGGATTTCAGACACTTTTAGAACAAACTCTAAAAAATATACTATAATACCCATTAACGATAAAATATTTTCAATATTGATGGTTCCTCTTATCGATGCTGGTTATGTTAATATTTATGGAAATGATGTTACGGATTTGAAACACATTGAATCTATACTCGAAAAAGAAAGGAATGATTTAGAGCGCACTGTTGAGCTAAGAACCCAACAACTTCAAGAATCTCTCAAACAAGTAGAAGAAACAAACCGTCAATTACAACAAGCTAATAAACACAAGAATGATTTCTTATCAACAATGAGTCATGAATTACGCACACCTTTAAATGCTATCATCGGCTTTACAGATTTATTGGCAGGTCAATTTTTCGGTTCTCTTAATGAAAAACAAACAAGTTATGTCAAACAAGTTGATAGCTCATCAAAACATCTTCTGTCTCTCATAACTGATCTACTGGATATAGCAAAAATTGATGCAGGTAAAGTAGAGATAAATTTAGAAAATTTTTCACTCGAAGACGCTATTAATTCGGTAACAGCAATGGTTAAATCTCAGTTAAACAAAAAAGGTCATAAGCTCAAGATTGAATGCGATCCTAACATAGGTTTAATTGAAGCTGATAATCGCAAGTTCAAACAAGTTGTGCTTAATTTTCTCACTAATGCGATAAAATATACACCAGAAGGGGGTTCTATCACAATCCGAACATCCAAAGAACCTGGTAAAATATTGGTAAGTGTTACTGATACAGGCATCGGAATCAAACCCGAAGAACAAGATAAAATATTTAGTGAATTTTATCAAATCGACAGAGTTAGAGATGAATCATTAGGTGGAGTGGGAATAGGATTAGCACTGACGCAAAGGCTCGTGAAATTACAAGGGGGTGAAATAGGAGTTGAGAGCGAAAAAGGCAAAGGAAGTACTTTTTGGTTTACTATTCCTCAGCCCAATATGGTCGATGAAGAAAAAACAAAAACTAATGCTCATAATAAAAAGAAAGCTGAAACAAAGTCAAATGGGCGTCTAATCCTTGTTGCAGAAGATAACGAAACAAATATTGCTCTAATTACCGAGATACTCGATATTAAGAATCACAAGGTTATTGTTGCAAGAGATGGACAAGAAGCTATCGATATCACTCTATCACAAAAACCAGAATTACTTCTTATTGATGTTCGTATGCCAAAGATTAACGGACTGGAAGTTACTCGTCGGTTAAGAAAAATGCTTAGATTTAAAGAAATTCCCATAATTGCTTTGACTGCCTCTATTGGCAAAGATGCCGAACAAAAGTGCTTGGCTGCTGGATGTACTGGCTATTTACCAAAACCTGTTAAATCTAAAGAGTTATTTGCACTATTAGAGAAGCATCTTAAATAGAATAAAATAAATTATGGAGATGTAAAATAATTGAAATGAGTATGAGCAAAAAAATGATACATAGGCTTACTCATATAAATTTACTTTCACAACGGCAAATATTATTTGTGCTGTTGTTAATTATGGTTTGTCTGATTTTTACTGGCTGTAGTGGAGAAAAATCCAAGATATATAATATAGGTATTCTGTCAGGTGTGGATTTTTTTGTTAACACAGCCGATGGTTTCAAAGATAAAATGACAGAGTTAGGTTATGTTGAGGGCAAGAACATTATTTATGATATACAGAGCACGAATTTTGAACCAGCTGCTGAACAGCGTATCCTTAAAAAATTTGTGGCTGACAAAGTTGATTTAATCCTTACATTTCCAACAGAAGTATCCTTAGCTGCAAAGGCAGCTACTCAGGGAACAAACATCCCTCTGGTTTTTGCCAATGCTAATATAGAAGGTGTTGACCTAATCGAGAATATACGAGAACCAGGTAAAAACATAACAGGTGTGCGTTATCCCGGACCAGACCTGGCAATCAAGCGCTTCGAGATTATGCGTGAGTTAAAACCACAAGCCAAACGAATTTTAATACCATATCAGAGAGGTTATCCAATTGTAATTAGTCAGTTAGTAGTATTACGCCCAGTAGCTGCATCCTCAGGTGTAACACTAATAGAAGTTCCCGCTTCAAATGCAGCAGAGCTTGAAGTTGCACTACAAAAGCAAGTTAAATCATCCGACGACATAGGATTGGATGCTATAATGTTCATCGCTGAACCTTTAGCCGTAACACCTGACGCCTTTGAAGTAATGGGTAAATTTGCATATGAACACAAGGTGCCTATTGGTGGTGCCATAATGATGGTGAATGGTTACGGATCTGTTTTTGGTGTGTCAACTGATAATGTTAGTGTTGGTAAACAAGCTGCAATCCTCGCAGATAAAATTCTCAATGGTATCCCAGCGGGAACAATCCCGGTGGTCTCAGCCGAGAGTTTTCTGCAGATTAATTACAAAGTAGCGAAAGAATTGGGAGTAAATGTGAGTGAAGGTTTGTTAAGCAGAGCAAACGAGATAATTCGTTAAAAAAGGTGATTGAAATGTTTCTAAAAAGGAAAATTAGGTTTAGTCTACAAATGCTGTTTGTAATGTTGTTACTTGGTATTTGTATGTTTTTAAGTGGTTGTGCTAAAACAAAGCCTAAGGTGTATCGGGTGGGTATTCTGTTTGGTCTGGAGCCGCTTTATCCTTCAATAGACGGATTCAAGGAAAAAATGACTGAGCTAAGGTATATAGAAGGTAAAAATATTATTTATGATACGCACAAAACAAATATTAATCTAACTGCAGACCGGCAAATCATTAATAAATTTGTGGCGGATAGGGTTGACCTGATTTTCATGGCTCCTACTGAAACAATATTATTGGCCAAGGAAATCACTCGGGGGATAAACATCCCACTGGTTTTTTCTATGGTCGTCCTAGAAGGGAATAATCTGGTAGCAAATGTGCGCCAGCCAGGCGGGCATATTACCGGTGTTCGCTTGCCCGGTCCAGAATACACTACTAAGCGTCTTGAGATATTGCACGAGATAATGCCTAAGGTCAAACGAGTTTGGATAACGTATGACCCAACTAACCCCAATAATCCTCCTACGTTTAAGGCTTTGCGCAAGTCAGCTCAATCTTTAGACATAACCTTAATTGAACTTCCTGTTACCAGCGTAGCAGAAATCAAGGCGGATTTAGAACAGAGAGAAAAATCAAGCGATATCGGCATGGATGCCATTATGGGAGTTCCGGATTGGCTTTCTTTGTCAACCGAGGCTTTGAAGTTAATAAACGAGTTTTCGGTTGAACATAAAATACCCATTACTATCGCTCCGCCTATTAGCGGAGCCACCGCGGAAGAGGTTTATCCTCATTACGCTATTTTTAGTTATATATGTGATGGAAGTGAATCAGGTGAGCTTGCTGCGATTATTGCAGATAAAATATTTAGAGGTACACCAGTAGGCACAATTCCGGTTGTTACACCTGAAGCACGCTTAAAGATAAATTACAAAGCAGTTCAAGAACTTGGGCTGACGGTGCCTGAAGGCTTATTGAGTAGGGCAGATGAGATAATTCGTTAAAAGAGGTGATTGAAGTGGTTTCGAATAAGCTGACTAAGATTAATCAATATATACTATTTATAACCTGGTTAGTTGTGATGTGCAGTGGATGCGGTGAAAAAGAAACTCAGAGTTACTATGTGGGTATTTTATCTGGTGCAAGCGCTTTTGTAAACATAAAAGACGGTTTTAAAGCAAAAATGACCGAGTTAGGTTACATAGAAGGAGATAACATCATTTACGACTTGCAGGAACTGGATGAGGACCCAGTAGGTGAACAGCGTGTCGTCAAGAAATTTGTGGAAGAGAAAGTTGATTTAATTTTGGCGTATCCGACTGAACCCGCCCTAATAGCTAAGAAAGCCGCTTTAGAGAAAAATATCCCTGTTGTTTTTGTTATGGGCACAGTAGAGGAAACAGGTCTGGTAGAAAGTGTTCGTAAACCAGGTGGAAATATTACTGGTGTTCGTTTCAATGGTCCAGATGTGATTCTCAAAGGCTTTGAGATATTGCTCGAACTGGCACCCAACATCAAACAAATATGGATAATACATGATACAAACTACCCTGCAGGCATTAGTAGTATGGAAGCATTGCAACCAGCTGCTTCATCGAAAGGATTAACATTAATAGAATCCCATGTTACTACTTTAGAAGAGATTAATAATACTTTGAAGGCTCGATCGAAATTAGATAATATTGGCATTGATGCCATATACATAGTACCAGATGTTATTACACTCTCACCTGAAGGTTTTGGGATGATAAGTAAATTTGCGGCAGAACATAAATTACCCATTGGTGGTGGTGCAGTCTTTGCAGTCCACCAAGGAGCTGTTTTCACTAATATTCCCGACAATCTCGAAATGGGTAGTATGGCAGCGTTCTTAGCTGACAAAATATTTAAAGGTACTCCAGCCGGTACAATTCCAGTAGTTACGCCACGAGCATATTTGCGTATCAATTACAGTCTGGCTAAGGAGTTAGGATTAAATATAAATGAAGGTCTGTTGAGTGTGGCGGATGAGATAATCCGT
>CAZYWQ010000188.1:0-6033 GCA_964651675.1 uncultured Candidatus Sumerlaeota bacterium
CTTACAGGAAGTGATAAATTACGACGATCGATCGAATCTGGATTAGACACCAATCAGCTCATTAATAGTTGGGCAAAGGACAAAGAGAAGTTTGAAAGAATGAGAGAAAAGTACAAACTCTACAGTGAATAAACCGCATCAGCATTCATCCATTCTCGGTAGTAATCCAACACTTACCCTTTATGCATTTTCACATACAATTTTAACAAAATCAGATGAATGGAATCTTATATATTAGCCCAATTATGCCGATTAATAAATAGATTGCAATCAAATCGCATATAGTAAAAACTTCGTTGACTTAAAGTAAGATTACTGTTAGCAAAAATTAAATATTTTCAGGTTCAAAATAAATGATTAAATTAATTTGTAAATCAGGTCCCCATAACGGAGAGACATACGAATTCTCAAAAGAATCTATAATCATTGGAAGAGACGCAAGTTGCGATATCAGTTTAAACGATCCAAAAATATCAAGATTTCACGGTGAGATCCAACTCGTCGGAGATGAATTCATCTATATCGACAAGAACAGCACCAATGGTTCTTTTGTCAACAATATAAAAGTAACCGAAAAAGCCCTTAAGTATGGGGACAAAGTAACAGTTGGAAACACAGTTTTTCTTTTCGTCGGGGATACCAAATCCGACTCCGTAAAATATTCTCCCTCATCTTATGATAAGACAGTTATAACCAGTACAATTTCCCCAGAAAAGGTAGACAGCAAAATCGAAGAAATAGAGAAGAACCTGTCAAAGAAAATTGAGGGATTAACCGATAAGGTCGTTCCTTTAAAGGATTATAAAGAGTTAGAGAAACTAAACAGAAATCTGCGAATCCTATATTTAACCAGTAAAAAAATCAGTAACATTATGGCGCTTGATGAATTATATGATGTAATCATAGATGATATTTTTATGCATTTCTCTGATGCAGAAGGTGTTTGTATATTTATGATTGACAATGAAACAGACCAATTTATTCCCAAAGCAACCAAAAATAGAAAAGGAGAAATAAATCAACCCTTCCAGGTTAGTCGCACCATCCTCGAAAAAACAAGAAAAAATAGAGTTGGAGTTATAGCATCCGATGCATCAACGGATAAGCGTTTTGATGCATCCCACTCAATAATAGACCTTAAATTACGCTCTGTAATGTGCGTGCCGTTAGAAGTAAAAGCAAAAACAATAGGTCTAATTTATGTAGATAATAGACACATACCCAACTGTTTTAGTGAAAATGACCTTGAGCTTATGACCATATTGGCTTCACAAGCCGCAATATCAATCGAAAATGCTTCTTTATATGAAGAGCTTCAGAAAACTTATTTCGAAACAATTGTGGCATTAGGCAATACAATCGAAGCAAAAGATAAATATACAAGAGGCCATACAGAACGAGTTTCAAAACTTGCTTTAGGCACAGGAAAAGAGTTAGGACTCTCACTTGAACAAATGAAAAATTTAAGATCGGCAGCCGAACTACATGACATCGGCAAAATCGCTATCCAGGGTCTTCTGATAAGAAAAAAAGGGGGATTGAGCGATGAAGAGTATGAAATTATCAAACAACATCCCACAAAAGGTGTTGAGATATTAGAACCGATTGAATTTTTATCACCTGTTCTACCGATTATCAAGTATCACCATGAAAGATACGATGGAAGCGGTTATCCTGAAGGACTCAAGGTTGACAATATACCTATTGGTGCAAGAATACTCAATCTTGCCGATGCCTTTGACGCTATGACAACCCAAAGACCCTACAATAAACCCTTGACAGTTAGGCAGGCACTCGTGGAGATAAAAAAAGAGGCAGGGAAAAGCTTCGATCCTGATGTCGTCGATGCTTTTCTACGATTTATGGCAAAAAATACTCATACCGTTGAAGAAAAAAAAGGAGCAAAAGTTTAAATGACCATTAAACATTCAATCTACAAACTTCAATTAATTGACCCTTTCGGTCTTGCACGATCGACTCGCACAGAAATCGATGTTATTCATATTAACATTGATGGTGGAGTTGGCGAATCTTCTCCCTCAAAATATTATGGCGAAACTATCAATACTGTGGTGGAAAATCTGAACAAGGTCTCGGATAAAGTCGACGCTGATGTCGATTTCATCGAGGACAAAATGGATGAATTAAAAAATCTCTTACCAGAGAATGCTCCATCCACTCTTGCCGCCATTGATATGGCTCTCTATGATAACTTTTGTAAAAAAATCAATATTCCCCTATACAAATTAATCGGTGTTGATCCGAAAAGATGTCCTAAATCATCTTTTACTATAGGCATCGACACAATCGATGTTATGCTTCAAAAAGTCGATAAGGCTAAGGAATATCCGATTTTAAAAATAAAATTAGGTCGGGATTCCGAAGCTGATATGAAGGTGATGAAGGCTATAAGAGAAAAGACCGATAAAACCATAAGGGTTGATGCGAATTGCGGTTGGTCTTATGATGAAGCAGTCAAATGTATCGATTTTCTTGCCGATCTGGATGTGGAGTTTGTTGAGCAACCAATGGAAAAAGACGATATTGATGGCTTAAAAAAACTTTATAAGGTTTCCAAATTACCAATAATTCTCGATGAGAATATAAAAGTCAGCAAAGACATTCCGAGATGTGCTGAATTCTGTCATGGTATTAACATCAAGCTAATGAAATGCGGTGGAATCACAGAGGCACGAAAAATGATTGCTATCGCAAGGGCTTTTGACCTGAAAATTATGATCGGTTGTATGATAGAGTCTTCCATTGCTATTACAGCAGCATCTCATCTTGGTCCTTTAGTTGATTACCTTGATCTTGATGGACATGCTTTAGTATCGAATGACCCTTATGTAGGAATGATTCTAAAGGAAGGAAAACCTATTATACCTGACAAACCAGGAATAGGTGTTGAACCAAGAGCATAAAATGTCGGATATTCACAACAATGACATTTCAAAAAAAGATGGGAGTAGAAAACGTCAGTCTAAAATTCCTCACTCTATGAAAAAAACATTTGCTAAAAGAAAACCTTTCCGAATCCAGCGGAAAAGAAAATTCCTTAAAAAAACCACCATTCCCGATTCTGTATTCTCAGAATTAATTCGCAATTCAGCCGATTTAGAAAAAGCTACGAAAAAGCTTATCAATCTTAAAGAAAATTATGAGAGTTATAAAAAGCGCGTAGAAAGAGAGAAAGGAAACACAATCAAGTTAGCTAATGAAAAGTTACTGCTTGATTTTCTACCCACTCTTGACCATCTTGAACTTGCCATTCAATCAGCTAAAAATACTCATAATCACGAATCTTTAATCAATGGCATAGAAATGATTCAAAAACAATTTTTAGAATATCTCGAAAGTAACGGCTTGAAACAAATTAATGCTCTCGGAGAATCTTTCGATCCTGCTTTTCATGAAGCAGTCGCTAAAGAAGAACGAAATGATGTGCCGGAACACACTATTATTGAGGAACTGAGAAAGGGATTTCAGCTTTTCGACAAGGTTATCAGACCGAGTATGGTCAAAATTTCCGAAAAGAAAAGTGATTAAAACGATATAAACTACTCACAAGAAATTTCTCATCTCAAATCAGGAATAAAATTAAAAATGGCAGGAAAGCTAACACCAAATAAAAAATCAACCATTATTCAGCCCTTTATGGTTATGGATGTCCTTGAAAGAGCCAAAAAGTTGGAACAGAAAGGTGTTAATATTGTGCATCTCGAAATAGGCGAACCTGATTTCCCTACTCCCAATTGCATTGTTAAAGAAACTCATAAGGCTATCCGCCAGGGAATAACTCGCTATACTCACAGTCAGGGAACATCCGATATCCGTGTTGCAATCTGTGATTATTATAAGAAAAAATACGGTGTAAAAATCGATCCTGAGAGAGTTATCGTTACAACTGGCTCTTCACCGGGACTGTTGTTGATATTAATATCTCTGTTGAGAAACAATGATGAGGTCATCCTTCAGGATCCGAGTTATGCTTGTTATCCTAACTTCATATCTTTCTTAGGTGGCAAACCTATTTACATAAAAAGTTATGAAGAAGAAGGCTATAAATTCTCTATAAAAAGAATCAAAAAAAAGATAACAAAAAAGACACGACTCATACTTATCAATTCACCTGCCAATCCTACAGGAAATGTTTTATCGGAACAAAACATAAAAGAAATAGTTCATTTAGGATTGCCCATTATTTCGGATGAAATTTACCACAGTTTTAATTATGTGGGAGATGACCATACAATACTCGAATTCACAAAGGAAGCATTTGTCCTCAATGGTTTTTCGAAGAGATATGCAATGACCGGATGGAGACTTGGTTATATCGTAGTGCCTGAAAATTTTATTAGACCGATACAGAAATTACAGCAGAACTTCTTTATTTGTCCCAATGCATTCGTTCAGATCGGTGGAATAGCTGCGATATATAAAGCAGATAAAGATGTTCAGATTATGAAACAAGAGTATAGCAGGAGAAGAAATTTTATCTTAAATGAACTCAAGAAAAAAGGCTTCGAATTAAAATATAAGCCAAACGGAGCCTATTATGTCTTGATGAATATGAGGAAATATACAAAAGACTCTTATAAATTCGCTCTCGAAATTTTAGAAAAGGCAAAGGTTGCTGTTGCTCCTGGTGTGGACTTTGGTCCATCAGCAGAAGGCTTTATGCGATTATCTTACGCAAACTCTATCGATAATATCCGTGAGGGAATTAAGAGACTAAAAAACTTTTTAAGCAAATAAACTCGATGAAAGAAAACATTGCCATAGACATAATCGATTTGAGTTATTCTTATCCTGATGGAACTAAAGCACTTGAGAATCTAAACTTGAAAATATTTAAGGATGAGAAAACAGCAATCGTTGGACCAAATGGAGCTGGCAAATCAACATTATTAATGCATCTTAATGGTGTCAAACAGGGAACAGGAAAGATTGTCATCGATGGATTCGAATTAAACAACAAAAACATAAAAACAATAAGGAAAAAAGTCGGAATGGTTTTTCAGAATCCCGAAGACCAACTATTTTGTCCGACTGTTTTCGATGATGTTGCATTTGGTCCTATAAATATGCGATATGAAAAAGACGATGTTCTGAAATGCGTTAAAAAGGCGCTGGAGTTGGTTGGTCTGGAAGGATATGAAAAAAAATCGCCGTTTCATCTAAGTGAAGGTGAAAAAAAACGAGTCTCGCTCGCAACAGTTCTGTCTCTTGATCCTGAAATACTCATTTTCGATGAACCGACAAGTAATCTCGATCCGAGAAACCGAAGGCACTTCATAGATTTTCTGTCTAAGTTCGACAAGACAATCATTGTAGCTACGCATGACCTTGATTTTGTTCTTGATTTTGCATCTCGTTGTATCATTCTAAACAATGGTCAGATTATTACTGATGGCGAACCAAAAATCATCCTTCAAAATGGCGAACTATTATTGAAAAATGGATTAGAATTTCCTTTATCTTTTAAAAACCGATTTTAAAATAATAAAATTGGAAAGAAAATGATTACGAAACATTTCTTGCGAATGTCTCATACCTCACTTTTTAAAATATTTTTCTCATTCAGTTCCTTAGTCTTTTTGATTCTATTAGTAATCGTATGTTTTATTCTCTATCATTTTTTATTTTTATCATTTACAAAAGTCGAATTGAATAACGCAATAAATTCTGTCGAGTGGATATTGAGCGACATAAGGGACAGTAATAGTTTTTACGATGTCGAGACTCTAAAGAAAATCATCAATTCAAAAATAAACGACCACCTTAAACTAATCATTATTACTGATAAAAGGGGGAATCTTATTTATTCAAGCAGTAGCAATCCTGTCGAAATTTCTCCTTATAGAAATTATATACGCAAAACAATATTGTCATCCAAATATACTTCTATCGTTTCGCTTGATAATCAACAAAAGATAAAATCAAAATATCTTTTGCTCTTTTATCCTGTTGAATTCGAAGAAATCAAAACCGGCGCAATAGTAATAAAAAGTTCACTCATCCCAGCCACAC
>CAZYWQ010000189.1:0-2198 GCA_964651675.1 uncultured Candidatus Sumerlaeota bacterium
GAATATATATGAAGGAGGTAATTATTATGAAATCTAACCGCAAAGTGTTTATGATCTCGTGTGTTATTCTATTTTTGTTCATGGTTGGGGTAATAGGTTGTTCATGGATTCAATCCCTCTTTAAAAAATCAATTCCAAAATTAATAAATATATCAACTGTATGTCATGCATCCAAGACACCAGTAACACAATTACTTGGTCTAATAGAGAAGGTTTCAATGAATGGCTCATGTTACTTACGTCCTGGTAAGTATGATATATCTTGTGGTGAATACAAATTTCATCTGTCTGTACCCTCCAGGAAAAAGTTTCGCTTCAAGCTGAATCTAACTAAGGGGAAGACTGAGTTGTTACAGGATTCTATAAAATTCGAACCAAACATAGAGAGATTTGAGATGTCTCTTGTCCGCTCATTAATTCCTTCCAGAGATGTTGTAGCATCAGATCCTTATGATGCTGTTAAGATTTCTTTACGTGAACTTGATCTTGAAATTAAGGACAGTGAAATATCTGATGTTAACCTGTTCGCCCAAGTATCTATATCGTTCTCCAAACTACTAACCGAACTTCTTCCGTATCTTCTGGATCCAGAAAACAGTGAAGTTCCAGAAAATGAAGATATTCTTACTATCTTCGACGGCGTTGATTTAAAAAACATCGAATTAACACTACAAGATCAAGCAAAAATAACTATGGGTGAGAATATACTATGTTTTGGAGATGGAAATACTATTAGTGCAAGTAATCTTAAACTTAACAATAAACTTGAGGGAACTGGCGAAGTGCGTATGGATATTAGTCTTGCTACTGGTACAACATTAAATTTGAAAAATCAGAGGTTAGACATAGAACCTATTGATCTGGATATTTCAGGGCATATTACGCGTACATCGAAAAAACTTTTATGTGAAATTTCAACAACCCCTGGTTTTTCAGATTTTCATGCGAGGCTGAAAAAGATCAATCGGGAAAAGGAAAGAGACAGAAAAAGTGATACCGTCATTGATGAGACCGAAATAGAACTCAAAGATGTAGCATTCAATTCATCTGGAGAACTCAGTCCAAATCTTCATCTTGTAGGAGACTGTTCAGTGAATGTCACAATTAAGCCTGCTGGAGATGAACTGCTCGCAAAATGCTTGAGGTTTGCCGAAACAAAAATCTCATGTGCTATATACTCTTTTTCAAAAAATGTCATAACTATTGATGCACCCAAAATTGATGTTCAATTTAGTAAATCTGATATCGTAAATTTAATTAAAGAACTTATTCCACCAAAGCTTCCTGAAGAAAAGGAATGGTGGGAAACTCCAAATCTTGTTGAAGAAAAAGGATTCGATGAGTTAATAAGCTCCCTATCAATAAACTCGCTAACACTCTGTAAGTTTCAGGGACGCGTAACTGAATTATCTAATATATATCCAGATTTCGCAATGGGTACAACTAAG
Organism: uncultured Candidatus Sumerlaeota bacterium; assembly: GCA_964651675.1. Classification (GTDB taxonomy): domain Bacteria; phylum Sumerlaeota; class CAZYWQ01; order CAZYWQ01; family CAZYWQ01; genus CAZYWQ01. Next base: position 1,449 of record CAZYWQ010000189.1, read on the forward strand.
CAGGGTATGATAGTAAACATTCAAGGGAACGCAAGGTTTGAAGGAAAAGGGATTTATAGAGTAACTCCTCCTCTGCCTCCGCCCCCTACAGTTAAGAAGTTAAAGGAGCAGGCGGAAACTGCATTGGATAATGAGCGTAAAAGACTAATACGTATCCATATGTATGTCGTGCAAGACGGGAAATCAATTTCTCTTGAGGAGATTTTAAAGAATGCTGAAATCGATTTTGACAAGTACAAGAAAAGACTTAAAAGCGCAAGAAATAGTATAAGTAACTCGATAAGTAGTCTTAAAAATAGTATTGATGATTTAAACAATAGAATTGCTGAAATAATTAAGCAAATTGCAAAGATACTGCTTGATCCTAGGAAGATATCAAGACTGAAGAAAGAATTGAAAAGACTTAGGGAACAACTTAAGGCAGTAAAGAATGATCTAGAAAGTCAGGAAGCCGAGTTGGCTAGTATTAACGCTGAGATAAGAGGCCTAGTGACTCACCCACTTAAGAAAGCTGTAGATAAGGCAAAACAAGATCTAGAAATTGCAAAGAAAAGGGTAAAAGACGAACTCGAGATATTTGAAAAAGAAATTAGATCCAAACTTGATGCTGATAGAAAAAGAAGTGAAAAATTCTGGGGATCTAAAGAGATTACTCATGATGTCTCATTAAAACTAGCGCCAGGGGGATGCGTAACAATAAATACTGAATGTCCTGCAATATTATCTGCACTTTGTATCAGGGCTAAATAT
>CAZYWQ010000189.1:2208-2495 GCA_964651675.1 uncultured Candidatus Sumerlaeota bacterium
CTTGTGAAAACTAGCAAAAAATGGCTTAGCTGGTTTAAACCATATGGGAAACCCTTGCCAGATTGGTTTGTGGATCTTCTTAATTCCTTGCTAAGCCATGAGTTTAAACCTTTCGAGAAGACGAAAGAAAAAACGAAGAACCTGCTTGAATGTTTTGAATTACGTGATCTCACATTCACTGTTACAAAAAAGAGTATCAATGTACTGCTTGACTTGCGCTATGCCAGAGAAAAATTACAAAAAGAAAGCGATGAAGCTGAAAAGATAACAGTGGAGAAAGAAAATAT
>CAZYWQ010000189.1:2505-6016 GCA_964651675.1 uncultured Candidatus Sumerlaeota bacterium
ATTGGGATCGAACTCAATATTCAAAGATAGTGGAGATAGTGAAACGGGATGTGCGTCTTTTAGATTTAAACTTAGTAAGGATGATTTTGATGAAATGACATCATTTGTAAGGGAAAATGAGATTAAAGAAATATCCATCAGAATATATGATGTGGTGACAAGGAGAGACAGAAGAGATATAACGGAATCAAATGAACCATATATATGGGATAACCATTATATAGGTTGGGGTAAAGGATATGAAAAGGAAGGAGTTGCTCAAAGAATATTGAAATGGTCTAAAAAAGATTTCATTTTTTTCTTCAATGGAGAAACATATGAATTTTCTATTAATGACTATAAACTTCCCGTATCTAGTAATTATTGGGCAATAAAAAAGATAGAAGAAGGAAGAGCCCCAACATTTAACAATGATATTCAAATGGTTATCGGAGAAATAAAAATCATTTTAAAAAAATAAATAGAAAAGGTGATAATATAAATTGTGAAGAATAAATGCCGGGTCAAAAAAATTAAGCTCAAATTTTATATTTCCCATAAACATTAACATTAAGACCCCAAGTTCGATGAGATTGATTGCACTGGTCGTTATAGATGTTGACGATTACAAGGTAATACGTTGTAAGGAAGATGTTTGATTGAAACCGAAATAGATCATTAATTGGATTTGTGAACTCTTCTATCTCCACAGATTGAAACACATACTTTTTCTGTGCGAAGATAATCCGATTCAATGAAATATCTAATTAACTCAATGAAGTAACACTCCTCATAACCCTTCCCCAGTTTTTCTTAAAACTACCTGCTTTTTTCTATAAGATACAGCAGGTGAGTTGGGACTCTATGGTTTGTTGAGAAGAATTAATGGAGCATTACCTATTTGGTTGTTGTTAAACTGATTATAAACGGTTTCAGTTATTTGCTAATGAAAATCACTTCAGTTTCTGAATACTTAAAGGGGTAAAATTTTAGTTTGACTATCATCTTGTATTTTCAAAAGACTTGACTAAAGTATGACTATGTAATATCGTCTTGCATACATTTTTCATTTGAAGGGCAAGAATGATTGCAAGGGTATACAGTAATAATGTTTATGGAATTGATGCGTATCAAGTTGAGATCGAAGTTTATTTGGCTGCAGGAATGCCTTATTTTAATATTGTTGGATTACCTGATACCGCAATCAAAGAGAGTCGTGATAGAATTAAATCCGCTATTAAGAATTCTAATCTTCAATTCCCCATGAAAAGAATCACGATGAATCTTGCTCCTGCCGATGTCGAAAAAAAAGGTTCATATCTCGATTTACCGATGGCAATCGGAATATTGGCGGCATCTGGACAGTTGAATACAGCAAAAGCCAATGATTTTTCTATAGCAGGTGAGTTGGGGCTTGATGGTTTATTGAGAAGAATCAATGGTGCATTACCTATTGCAGTTGGTGCGAGAAATGCTGGCAAGAAAGGTTTGATTATACCTTTTGACAATGCCAATGAGGCAGCAGTCGTCGAGGATTTAGATGTTATTCCAGTGAAGTCACTCAGGGAAACTGTGGATTTTCTCAATGGAAGCGAAATTGTTAAGCCACATAAGATTGATATTAAAGAGGTTTTTCAATCAGCGAGGAAATATACAGATGATTTCAGGGATGTAAAGGGACAGGAGCATGTAAAAAGGGCGTTAGAAGTTGCTGCTGCTGGTGGACATAATGTGATAATGGTAGGTCCACCAGGTTCAGGCAAAACGATGCTTGCTAAGAGAACCTCATCAATCTTACCGGATATGACTCTCGTTGAGAGTATAGAGACGACAAAGATTCATAGCATCGCAGGATTAACTCAACCAACTACATCATTAATTGCAACCCGTCCATTCAGGTCGCCTCATCATACGATTAGTGATATAGCATTGATCGGAGGAGGAGTTTATCCGAAACCAGGTGAGGTATCCCTTGCGCATAATGGTGTTTTATTTCTTGATGAAATGCTCGAATTCAAACGGTCAGTTTTAGAGGTGATGAGACAACCTATAGAAGATGGAATTGTAAATATATCGAGGGCTTTGATGTCATTGACTTTTCCAGCGAGGTTTTTGCTGATTGGCGCGATGAATCCTTGTCCTTGTGGAAATTTAACCGACCCAACAAAAGTCTGCACTTGCAGTCCTATTCAGATTCAGAGGTATATGTCCCGCATATCAGGACCGCTTCTCGATAGGATTGATATTCATATCGATGTTCCAGCGGTGAAGATTTCTGAATTGTCGAAGAAAGAATCGGGTGATAGCTCCGATGAAATAAGAAAACGAGTTAATGCTGCGAGAAAAATTCAACTTGAAAGATTCAAAAAATACAAAAATATATTTTGCAATGCTCATATGGCTCCGAAAGAAATAAAAACATACTGTCAAATTGATGCTGAATCCACAAAAACATTAGAATCCGCTATCGAAAAATTGGGATTGAGTGCGAGAGCTTATGACAGAATATTAAAAGTGAGTCGTACTATCGCTGACCTTGATAATTCTTCAAAGATTCTTATTAATCATATCTCTGAGGCTATTCAATATAGAACACTTGATAGAAACCTCTGGAAGTAAAGACCATAGAGCATTGATTTCCACTCTTTGTTCTCAAATTGATTAATGTTGACATCATTATATTGATTAATTAGTATTCAGTCGTTTTTTGCGATGTAAATTAAAATGTCAGTTCAATTTTTGGAGGCAATAATGCGGAATATTAAATATCTTTTAATATTAGTTTTATTGATTGCTTTGTGTCTATCCTGTTCGAGAAAAACACCTGAAGAACAGTTACAGGATGTTATTAATCTTTATGTGCAGAGACAATACCTCGAAGCTATAATTCAGTGTCAAGATATTATTCGTAAGAATGCTGATAAGCCGATTGTCTGGGATGCTAAACTCACTCTTGCAAGGTTTTATGTCGATCAGAGAGATTTCAAAAAAGCAGAAAAGGAATTGAAAGATATATATACAACTTTGTCGGTGACTGATAGACGAGGATTTACTGCGGCTGAAGGTTTGGTCAGGATATATGAGGAACAACAAAAGTTTGATGAAGCCTTGAAGCTTATTGATGAAGTCTTGAAAAGTTTTAAACCCAAAGATCTCCCTTATATCGATGCTATGCTGTCCAAATTTCGATTGTTATCGGCAATGCAAAAATATGACCAGTGTATGGAAGTGTTGCTCAAAATATTTGAATTGTATACTGAGAAGGATCAGGTTTATCAAAATGCTGCTGGTTATGTGGTCGACCTTGTTAGAGTTTCCGAGAAGTATGAAGACGGTTTAAATGCCCTTGAGGATGTGTTGAAAAATTGTGATCCTGATGGTGATTTTGCTATCGGAGTTCATTTTCTTGAGGCAGAGATTTATAAGTTAATGAAGAAATATGATGAGGCGGAGAAAATTTATGATGGTTTTGTTAAAAGTGATATTGAGAATGTTGGTAACACAGCTGCTATAAAAATGGGCGAGGTGCTTG
>CAZYWQ010000190.1:0-5998 GCA_964651675.1 uncultured Candidatus Sumerlaeota bacterium
CCATTTCTGTTTCTTTTTCAGTAATGTCAATCCCTAATAAATCCGATCCTTCTTTTTTGAATTTGCTTAAAATTTCGCCTTCACCACAACCAATATCGAGAAGTTTTCTACCTTGTATATCTGCGAATATTTTACCGAACTCTTCGATCTTATCTTCGTGGTTTCTTCCTTTGTTAGGAGCTGTATAGTGTTTTTGATAATACTTTGTCAGTTCTTCATCAGAAGGATAAGGATAAATGTGTTTAAAGCCGCAAGTGGTGCAGTCGATAACCTTAAATCCGTTATCCAATTGAATTGATTTTTTGTCGTCGAATTTATGCACAGTTTTCCTTTTCAGTTTGATATATTTTTGTTTAAATCATATCCCAGGTAATCCAGCTATCTTCTTCGATATCGATTCTGGCGGTTCTCCCTATGATGACATCGAGAAGTGCTGGTTTGATACCGAGTGCTGGTCTTTTTATGCAAAGCATATCTGATGTAATTTTTGTTCCTTTGGGAATATTTACTTTTGCGTGAATACTTCGTCTGGCTAATTTATGATTTTCTTCTTCGGATTTATTGACTTTTTTAATCGGACTTCCCATAGCTTTTTCGACATTCCTGATGTTGATGACCATTTGTTTCAATTGATTCGGTTCCATTGCGAATGAGTGGTCAGGACCATCTAAGGTTCTGTCGAGTGTAAAATGTTTTTCGATGATGCAAGCTCCAAATGCAACGGCTGCTATTGCTACTGTATCATCGAGTGTATGGTCGGAGAAGCCGATTGGGACATTGAAAGCTCGTTGTAATGTTTTTAAAACTCTTAAGTTCACATCTTCATATTGTGTTGGATATTGGCTAACACAATGTAGAATAATTACATCTTTGTTTTCGGTTGAGTAAATTGTTTCGAGAGCTTCTTCGATATCGCTCAGGTTTGAATTCCCTACGGATAATATTATCGGTTTATTTTTTTGAGCAGCATATTTGATTAGTGGAAGATGAGTAAGTTCGTAAGAACCGATTTTAAATGCTGGAATGCCGATTTCATCTAATTCATCGATTGCTTTTTCATCAAATGGTGTCGATAGAAAGATAATTCCTTTTTCTTTTGCATAATCGCCGAGTTCTTTTTGCCATTCTCGTGGTAATTCCAATTTTTTGATGAGTTCATAGGGAGTATCCGAACTTTTTGCAAGGCGGTCCATTTCACTTAGTCGTGGTGTTTTTTTCGAATATAGAGTATCAGCACTATAGGTCTGGAATTTCACAGCATCTACACCTGATTCGACAGCGATATCGATTAGTTTTTTTGCCCTATCAAGTTTTCTATTATGGTTACTACCAGCTTCTGCAATGATGAAACAAGATTCGCCCTCACCTACATATTTTGAGCCTATTTGCACTTTCATAATATACTTTGGTCGTTAAAATTATTCAAATCAGGAAATATCAAACATTGGTGTTTTGTCAATAGAAATTGTCCATAGATGAATATCGAAATTTGTGATGACAAAAATAATCTATTGAAATTGAAGTTTTTTTATGAAAATTATAGCACTTACTTTGTTGTGACAGAATTATCTAAGTAAAGGTATTACGAAATGAAATTGAAGAAGTTGGTACCGGATTTTCTTAAGCCTGTTCTTAAACCGATTTATAATGCTTTATTCTCTTCAAAGGATTCGAAGAAGAATGTTCAACATAAAAGTCGCAATGAGATTCATCAGTATTGGAAGGATCCTTCTGATGATATGAATCCTCCTGAGGGATATGTTGATGCAAAGGAGCGGAGTCTTTTTTTGATTGATATAGTGAAAAGGTATGTTAGTCAGGATGCACGGATTATTGAGATTGGTTGTAATGTTGGGAGAAATTTGAATTATTTGTTTCAAAATGGATTTAAAAACTTAGAGGCAATCGAGATTAGTGAGAAAGCTGTTCAATTATTGAAGAAAACCTTTCCTGATATGGCTCAGCATATTGAAGTTTACAATATGCCTGTGGAAGAAAAAATCAAGACATTCGAGAAAGATAGATTCGATGTGGTTTTCACGATGGCTGTTCTTGAACATATTCATAGTGAGAGTGAATGGGTGTTTCAGGAAATGGTAAAAATGACAAAAGAGTATCTGATAACGATAGAAGATGAGCATCACTTGTCCTGGCGACATTTTCCACGAAATTATAAAAGTATATTTGAACCTCTCGGGATGAAACAGGTCGAGGAAATTAATTGTAAAGAGATAAAAGGTTTGGGCAGTCATTTCCAGGCAAGAATCTTTAAAAAGATTCACTAATCCTAATTTTTATATGAGGAATAAAAGTTGTAACTCCCATCTTAAACATCATTGATACACGAGATATTCAATGAACTTTACAATAATGATTATATCCCCAATTTCATATTTAAAGGGTGTTGAAGTTATTTTATAATCGAAAGAGGATTCGGATTTTGGCAGATAAGAAAAAAAAGATTTTGGATGATACAATAACTTATTCGATTGGTCTTTATATAAGTCAGGCTGTCACTATTATAAGAGGATTTGTGATAGTGAAGTTTTTGCCTGAGGCACTGTATGGTGTTTGGGCATGGTTGCATCTTCTTCTTAAATATGGCGAGAATGCTCATTTTGGCGTCACATTAGCTGCGAATCGTGAGATATCATACGAATTGGGTAGGGGAGACCATCAAAGGGTTAAAAAAATAAAAGAGAATAGTCTGAGTTTCATCTATTTCGCCTGTGTGATTGTCTTCTTAATCTTTCTTTTTATGTCTGTGTTGAGCCGAAATGCAAATCCTTATGTTCGGACAGGATTGATTGCTTGTGGAATTATTGTTTTTGTTCAGCAAAATCAGATTTTCTTTTTTGCCTTGTGTCGTGCTAAAAGTAAATTCAAATCTCAATCCATCGCTTTGGTAATCAATAGCATCATTAGTTTCATCATTGTTTTTCTTCTTATTGCGAAGATTGAATTGTATGCGATTTATCTCGGACTCGGTGCTGGTATGGTTTTCGCCACTTTGTTTGTGATGATTAAAGAAAGGGAAAGTATCAAATATGGATTTGATTTTCCCGTCTTAAAACATCTTCTTAAGATTGGCATTCCTTTGAGTATTTATTATTTGGTTTATCAGATTTATATATCGATTGATCTTTTGATGATTAAGAATATGATGACTTATAAGGATTTGGCTTATTATAAATTTGCTCATTTTATTAAGATATCCGCTATGATGATACCGAATGCTTTTGGTGCTGTTATGTTACCGAAGATGATGCGCACTTATGGTATGAAAGGTGATCATAAGTCATTAAAAAATTCTGTTTATAAATCCAGTACATTGTTATCATTCGTATTGCCATTTTTGTTGGTTTCATTAGCCATATTTATGAATATACCAGTATATTTTTATTTGAGGAAATATGAAATAAGTTTAGCTCCTCTTACTTTTTTGTTATTGGGTTCGATTTCACATCTGATAGCGTTGAACTCAGGGAATTTTTTGATTGCGATGAATAGGCAGAAGAACTTGATTAAATTACTTTTGATTACAATTACAGTTACGATTATTATAAATTATTACGCTGTAAAAAGAGGTTATTATTTATCGGGTGTTGCGATGGCAACCGGCATCAATCATTTTATTTATGGTGCAATGATTTTGTTTTATAGCTATTCATTTTATGATAAAAAAGTTGGCAAAAGATTGCTAACAATATTAAAAAATATGACACCGGTGTTTGCGATGATTTTTTCCTTCGTTTTATCGAATTACTTTGTTTCTAAGATTGTTGATTTGAATCGGATTAGATTTTTTGATGTATTTGTTGGTGACTTTTTAAAATTGATATTGTTTGCAATTATTTATTCGATTATTATTTTGGTATTGTTCCGAAAAAATGATGTGCTGGTTAGCATTATTCGGATGATAAAGAGAAGAAAGTTTGAGTGGGAATGAGTGAGAGGAGAATTCATAAAAAATTATATTTTGTAAGCGATTTTTCAGAATTCGCTTTAAAAATTCTTAAGGGTATTGAGAGTAAAAAATCTGGAAAAAAACTCAGTAATAATAATGTAATTATTATTTCTACGAATTATATTGTTTATAAAAAATTAACTTCCAAGGGGATTCATTCTGTTTTTATAGAGGATTATTTACCTTCTGATAAATCTCCTGATTATTTTAATGACAATTATAATTTGATCAAGCGTTTTGACAAGGTGAAAGTGGCTGGAAAAGAGTGGAAAGAGCTTTTGAGTTTTAATGGTATCTCTTTATGGGACGCTTATGATGCGTTAATCTGGCGAAAGATGTTTAGATTGATACCGCAGATTTTTTTGTTTGTTGAATGCCTTAAAGCTGAAAGACCTGATAAGATTTTCGTAATTGGAAATGGAGATACATTCAGAAAAGTATCTTTGATCAACCAGATTCTTAGACTGAATGCGAATGTGAAGCATTTAACTGATGCGCAAAATACTTTATCTGAATTTTTTGATGAGTTTGCTAAGATACTTTTTTTAAAAATTAAAAAGTTTAGACCTTTTGTAGAGTATATAATGCTCTGCCCAAAATTTTTTTTCAGAAGACTGAATATAAATAAGAAAAAAAAGAAAATCCTTTTTTATCTCTCAACGAGAAATCACTTTTTTAATGCGCATCCCATTATTAAAAGACTATCTACTAACGAAAATGTTGAGATTAAAACGATATGCCTTGACTTGTTTTTAATTGGTAAGAAAGCAAAGGTTGCACGAGAACTCTCAAAAACAAAAATTGATTTCAATCGCTTACAAGAATATTCGAGTATATCGCTTCTGAAAAGGATTTTAAGGGGATATGGCGTGATGAATCGTTGCTGGAGATTGATTGAGAAAAATAAAGATAGTCTTGAAGAGGTGCTATTTCATAATGTGAATTTTACACCACTTTTGATGGATTATTTTAAGAGATTAGTCCTTTATGAGTTGCAGTATATAATCTATTATTTTGAACTTATCCGTGAGATGCTTAGAAAAGAAAAACCTGATATGATAGTTTTGTTTTGTGAATTCAATCATGATTCGAAAGTGTTAATTAACTTAGCAAGAGAGAGAAATATTATTTTGTATTATGTGCAACATTCCATTTTATATGAGAGTCCTTTGACCAAACAACTCTTTTCGGATTTTATGGCTATAGATGGGATCAGGACAAAAATGAGTTTAGAAGGCTATGGTATTGATTCTAACAAGCTCATAGTTGCGGGTCGACCTTGTTATGATGATGTGATTAAAAACAAAGATATGATTGATGAATCTATATATAAAAAATTTGGGATAGATAAAACAAAAAAAATTGTTTTGTTGGCGACAAATCCTGTTGGAGAAGATAATAGTAAAAAGCTCATAACAACTGTTGTTAATACAGTAAAAGAATTTGAGAACATGCAATTAATTATTAAACCGCATCCACAGGAATCTATTGATTTCTATAAATCTTTACTTAGTGAATTGAATTATAATGAGAATGCGGTTATAAATTATAATACATTTGAGTTGATTAAGATTGCAGATATTGTAATGGTTGTTCACTCAACGGTGGGATTGGAAGCGATGATGCTGGATAAACCGGTGATATGTATTAATTTGTTTAATTTACCGGAGTCCGTTCCTTATGTTGAATCTGGAGCGGCAATTGGAGTTTATAAGGAAGAAGAACTTAAGGGAGTGATTCAAAAAATTATGATGGATAGTGAAGAGGGAAAGAAATTAGCAGTAGCAAGAAAAAACTTTGCAGAAGAATTTAATTATAAAAATGATGGAAAAGCAACTGATAGAGTCGCTGATTCAATATTGAAGATATTAGATTTGAGTTGATGAATATCAAGAATCAAGGATTTTGAATGGAAGAGAAAAATATTTACATAGCTAAGAATTTCATCTTTTTTGTTTTTATATTTTCAATAATGCCTTTTATTCCTATAATAACTAATGTGAGTTATCACCTATCTTTGGTCTTACCTGT
>CAZYWQ010000191.1:0-5962 GCA_964651675.1 uncultured Candidatus Sumerlaeota bacterium
ATTATTTCAAGGAGATGGAAGATTTAAGAAGTGTAAAGATACTCATTAATGCAGGTCCTACAAGAGAATTCATCGATCCGACACGCTTTATTTCGAATCCATCAACGGGAAAGATGGGTTATGCAATTGCGGAAAGGGCAAGAATCAGAGGAGCAGATGTTGTCCTTGTTTCCGGACCATCAAATCTGTCTGTTCCAGATGGTGTGAAGTTAGAAAAGATTATTTCTGCGGATCAAATGCTTGAGAAGATGAGGAAGTATCACAAAGAAGCTTCAGTTGTGATTTTTACTGCGGCAATATCTGATTTTAAACCGAGTTCAGCCTCAAAAAGAAAAATTAAAAAAGAAGAAGCTCCAAGTTCAATTAAGTTATCAAAGAATCCTGACATTGCAGAAGAATTAGGAAAAGTAAAGGGGAAGAGGATTCATATTGGTTTTGCTGCTGAGACTGAGAATATTGTTGAGAATGCGAAGAAAAAATTGAAGAAGAAGAAGTTCGATTTGATTGTTGTGAATAATGTTACTGTTAAAAATTCAGGATTTGAGAGTGATGATAATACTGTCACGCTGATTTCAAAAAATGGGAAAGCCACAAATTTGGGTAGAAAAACAAAATTTAATATAGCTGATGTTATTCTTGATAAAGTGAAAGAATTGTTACCTCGTGGTAAGAAGTAGTAAATGTGTTAAGCTACCCCGAATTATATCTGATTGTGAGTAAGGGGATTGGGATTAATGGGATTGAAAGTCGATATTATAACGATTTTTCCTGAGATGTTTAATGGTCCATTCGATCAAGGAATCATAAAAAAGGCGATTGATAATAATATTTTATCGATTAAAATCCACAATCTTAGAGACTACACAACTGATAAACATAAAGTTACCGATGATTATCCATTTGGTGGTGGTGGTGGGATGGTGATGAAGGTTGAGCCAGTATTTCGAGCTATCGAATCTCTAAAAGAAAAATCCACTGATCAGCCAAAGGTTATTTTTTTAACTCCTCAAGGCAAAGTTTTTAATCAAGATATTGCATTGGATTTATCAGAAGAGAAGCATCTAATTTTATTATGTGGGCGATATGAGGGCATTGATGAAAGAATTCGTGAGAGCCTTATTGATGAAGAAATTTCGATTGGGGATTATGTATTAACAGGGGCTGAGTTGCCTGCAATGGTTCTGGTTGATACAGTTGTTCGGTTATTACCTGGTGCTTTGGGCAATGAAGATTCGTATAAGAATGATTCGTTTTATACAGGCTTGCTTGATTTTCCGCATTATACCAGACCGGAAGAATTTAGAGGGATGAAAGTTCCCGATGTGCTCCTTTCAGGACATCATAAAAAAATAGAAGAGTGGCGAAGATATAAATCGCTCGAAAAAACTTATTTGAAAAGAGCTGATCTGCTTGAGAAGGTAAAGTTGACCAAAGAGGACTTGAAGTTCTTAGAGGAAATCAAAGAAAAAAATAAATAAAAGCATAAAAAAGAGATTAATAAATCACGGAAGCACGAAATTACGGAATCACGGATAAAGATTTAATAACTACTTTCAATGATTTTATTGGTTTGTTTTTTAAATTTTTAATTTTTTTTCAGTGTTTCCCTTATTCCGTGTTTCCGTGATTGAATTTATTATTACAAAATCGTCACATAAATGCGACAGCTAAGGTTTTATTTTTCTTGAGGAGGACCTTTATCTCCTTCTTCAGATAGGGATAATTCGGGAATTCCACCTTCATCTCCTTGTTTTTCCTCAATGCCTTCTTCTGTTGTTTTCTCTTCAGAAGATTTTTCTGCTTCAATTCCTTCCTCGATAGCCTTTTCTCCTTCAACGGTTAAGCCTTCTTCTGTAATTTCCGTTCCCTCAGCTTCCCCTTCAGTAGTTATAGGAAGAACCTCTTCACTCTCCGCTTTTTTGTTAACATTATCAAGTTCATCCAGAACGCCTGATTTTCCCTGTTTGAGTCCAACAAGTGCTAAGACTATGGATGAACAAAAGAATAGAATTGCAACGGTGGTAGTAAACTTGGCTAAGGTTTGCATTGCACCGTGGGAATCAAGTGCATCTCCAACCATCCCGCCTCCTAACATACTCGCAATATCACTACCCTTACCTGATTGTAGAAGAACTGATATTATAAGCAAAACACAAAGCACGATATGTATTATAATAAGTAATGTAATCATTATTAATCAAAGACCTCCGATTCTTCCTACTTAAAAATCCTATCTTTTATTTGAGATAAAAAACTTAAAGTCAATAACAATTTGCTGAGTAATATAATAATAGCAATTTGGATATAGATGTCTAAGTACTGAAAATATAGAGTGAAATGTTAAACAAGATGAGAAAATCTGTAACTTCAATAATGAGAATTGTTTTTGTCAGATCACAAATGCTCATTTAAATTTATCTTGACAGATATTTTGCTGAATATAACAATATTTTTTAAATAGATAATCTTCGAAAGGGGGGAATTATATGAATAAAACAAATTGTTTTGTTCTCTTTATTATTTTAACTTTCTTATGTCTGATACTTTTTTCAGCCCCATTTGTTCCACCCAAGATAGTCCATCCTGCTCAAGAGGACCAGGATTTTAATCTCATTGTTGATAGGTTAGAAAAAGCAATCGATAAAGCAAAGGCTGAAGGTAAAGAATCTGATCTCGTTAGAATCGAAGTTGTTCTTTATGAACCGTACAATCAGGGAGATTTGCAGAATTTCGAGAAATTCGGTGGGAAAATCATCCACACTTTTGAATATGTGAGTTATGGTTTCGCAGGAACTGTTCCGTTTAACAAAATTAATGAGTTGAAAAAATTACTCAGTGAAAATGGTAGGTTGTGTGTCATCTCGGATGATCCTAAAGGAAAAGCGCATCTGGATTTTTCAGCGCAGCATCTTCGGGCAAGGACATCCGAAGTTTGGGGTGCTGGTTATACGGGTAATTCGAGTACTACTGTTGCAGTATTAGATACTGGTATTGATGATGCTCACACCGATTTTTCAGGAAGAGTGAGTGCTGGATGGACAGATACATCATCAGATGGTTATGCCTCAAAAGTTGATTATAATGGTCACGGTTCACATGTATCAGGGATAATCCTCGGATCCGGTGCATCTCTCGGCAGTGGAGCTGTATCAAATCTTACTGTGACAAAATCAGGTTTTCTACCAAGCTCTGATGGATATGGTTTTTTTACGATGAATGAAGTGAAAAATACTGGAGCAGGAAATGAGTTAGATATTAATCTTGCCTGGTCTGGTGTTGGCACAACTCAAGTAAGTGCACGAGATACAACCTGGTCCTGGATGGGATACAATGACTCTGGGACATCTCCCAATACTATCTCCTATGCAAGTGAAACTGTAACAGGTGTTTATAAACCTTTTTTGGGGAATTCGAGTGGGGCAGGGAGTGAAGCTTATTCTGCTTTAATAACTCACAAATATTCGAGTGTAGGTGATGGATATAATCTGTTTAGAGGAATAGCTCCAAGTTGTACTCTTTTAGGTGTTAAGGTTCTGATCGATGATGGTTCCGGTTGGTCAACAGATTGGGGAGATGGCTTAGATTGGTGTGTTACTAATCGTGACACATACGGTATCCGTGTCATAAATATGAGTCTTGGTCTTGACAATGGTGTTACTAACTCAACTATGGATAACAAGGTAAATAATGCAGTATCAAATGGAATCGTCGTAGTGTGTTCAGCCGGTAATGATTATTCAACTTACACGATTCCGAGTCCAGGAAATGCTGCAAAGGCAATAACCGTTGGATCAATTAATGATGAAGGTGCTATGACAAATTATAGTAGCAATGGTTTTGGTGGTCAGAACAAACCTGATGTTGTTGCACCTGGTGGTTCAATGGTTGCGGGAACACTTATTACATCTGTTGAAACGAATGATGGCGATGCCCAGAATAATCTAACTGATAGACAAAGCAATGATTACACTAATATGCATGGAACATCAATGGCATCACCGATGGTGGCAGGACTTGCGGGACTTGTCATTGATGCAATAGGTTCCTGGACATCTACTGAGGCAGAGGCTTTAAGTGTGAAGAATATTATTCTTATGACTGCGAGTGAAACTAATAAAGTTGGGGAATATAATTGGAATGGTGGTGCAGCACCAACAACGCTTTCCGGTAATAATCCAACTTTGAATAGAGGCGCTCGGGATAGTGTCGAAGGATTCGGCAGGGCAAATGCAGATGCGGCAATCGAAGCGGTTACTGTGGTACACGCTATAGATACTTGTCTAATGCCAGTAACACTTGGTGACGCACAGACAAACAGAAAGGCAACTGCTTGCTATACCAATTTAACTTCCGGACAACAATACGATATAACATTCCAATGTCTATCAGGAAGTCTTGATTGTGATTTATATGTTTATCATAGTACACCTGATGCTAATGGAAATCCTGTCATACTGGCATCAGCTACTAATGCAAGTACAGGTACAAATGAAAGCATTTCTTATACTGCTACTTATACGGGTGTACATTATTTGGTAGGGAAGTATGTTAGTGGAAGTGGAACTGGTTCCCACGGATTCTGTATCGGTACATCTGTTTCAGACTGGGTATTGTACTAACTTATACAGTTAGATAAAGTAAAACGGACAGTCGATAGTTTTTGTTTGTTGTTAGTGTTATTTACTATCGGTTGTCCGTTATTTATTTGTACATTCGATATTGGCAAATATTTCTACTTGGAACTTTTAAAAATGTTAATTAATTTACTATAGAGTTTATAGCTTCTCTTTCCTTTTATTGTATTCAATTCGCTTTTGCTTTCTTTAAGTTTCTTCTTTAAATCCTTTATTGTTGCAAGGTAAAGAGATTGATTTTTATGAAGTCCTTCTAAGGAATTTAAGAATTTTGAGCCGTCAAATAAAATTTTATCTTTCAATTTTTCTGAATTGTCCGGTGCTAATAAAGGCTCTTGTAACCATTCAATCAGTGGTTCCGTTGTCAATTTAGTATTATAGACATTCTTTGCATACTTATAGGCTTTCTCAGCCATCTCTTTAGCGTTAGCTTTGTTTTTTGCGAGTTTAATAATCTTTTCCGAAAGTTTTTTGTAATCGCCAATAGGAAACGATTCAACGAAACCTTTCTCTGCAAGATCAAATGCTAATTCGCAAAGTGTAGTCGTTAATACGGGTAGTTTCGCATTTATCCAGTCCAATATGCGTGTTCTGGTACCGAAAATTCCCTCATAAGAATAAGCATCGATATTAATAGCCATATCACATTCGAGACAATAATTGGCGACTTCTTCGGTAGGCTGCCATCCTAATAATAAAAATCTATCTTTGAACTTACTTGTTTCTATTAATTTGACAAATTTGGGATAGGTTACTTCATCATGACCATCGATTTTTCCACCGACCGATACATATTTTATTTTTTCGTCCTTCTCCATCGCCGCCTCTAATCCTTTGAAAAGGGTATCGACATCTGTCCAGGTATTATAACCACCCTGCCAAAGAATAAGAAAATCATCCTCTTTTGCCTTAATATTCCTTAAAACATTTTTTGTATGTTTGACCTCGTTTTCAGGAAGATATGGGGGAATGGTATGTGAAAACTGATAACCAGTTGTATATTTATTAAGTCTGCCGATAGTGCTCAGAATCCCAATCATAGCTTGTTCTTGAGCCATAGAAGCTCCTGAAAATTTATCGCCTCTTCGCCAGACATTCAACATCCTCTGCCAGGATCCTAATAGACCTTCATCGCTATTGTACCGATAAGCGAGCATCTGCGACTCTGCCATCGGTAAACCATAAAAGTCATTCCATATCGGCAATTCTAATTTTATCTGCGAACTTATACTCGCCATCACATCGGTGGTTGTGATGATGCATACAGGTTTGTTCTGAAGGCAGAAATCGGTAAGAGTATTAATGATTTCGTATTTGGATGAGTATAT
>CAZYWQ010000192.1:0-5935 GCA_964651675.1 uncultured Candidatus Sumerlaeota bacterium
TTGGTGTAGATGTCGCTCTGCACATAGTGCAAAAGCATTTACTCGATTCTAAGGATCCTATCTTCGAATTTAACAAGGCTATTATAGATGCGACAAAAGATATTATTTGTGCCTATAAACCCAATCTTGCTTTTTATGAGCAGTATGGATTGAAGGGATTGGAAGCGCTTATTAAAACGATTAAATATATTCCTTCTCAGATTCCAGTGATTGCAGATGCAAAAAGGGGAGATATAGGGAATACCTCAAAGGCTTATGCAAAAGCTATTTTTGAAGAATTGTCCTTTGATGCAATTACGGTTAATCCTTATCTTGGTCATGATTCATTTGTTCCTTTTCTTTCTTATAAAGATAAAGGGATTTTTATTTTATGTTTAACATCGAACGAAGGTGCAAAAGATTTTCAGACTCCGAATCTACTTTATCTTCGAGTAGCTCAGAGTATTAAGGAATGGAACATAAACAACAATTGTGGACTTGTGGTTGGTGCAACCTATCCTGAACAGTTGAAGGAGATTAGAAATATTTCTGGTGATGTTACATTTCTTGTGCCTGGAGTCGGTAAACAGGGTGGTGATATCACGGCAATTATTGGATATGGAATGAACTCAAAAAAGAGAGGACTAATCATAAATGTTTCAAGGTCGGTTATTTATGCTTCCGATGATGTTGATTTTGCTCAGAGGTCGAGAGATGTCGCATTGGAATTGAGAAATAAGATGAATGAATTAAGGAAGGAATTCTCTTAAATGAATATTGATGAGAAAAAAGAGATATTGGAAAAAACAGGAGCCTTTTTAGAAGGTCATTTTCAGTTAACATCTGGATTGCATAGTAGATATTATTTTCAGTGTGCATTGATTTTGCAATATCCTGATGTGACCGAAAAAATTTGCAAAGACATATCCAAGAATTTTGATGATGTAAAAATTGATAAGGTTCTTGCACCTGCTTTGGGTGGGATTGTGGTAGGATATGAAATGGCAAGGGCATTAAATTGCAAATCTATTTTTGCAGAAAGACAAGATGGACAGATGACCTTGCGAAGAGGATTTAAAATAGATGCTGGTGAAAATATTTTAATCGCTGAAGATGTAACGACAACAGGTGGTTCGGTTTTAGAATTAGACCAGATCGTCAGAAAAAATGGAGGAAATGTTGTGGGATTCACCACCTTTGTTGATAGAAGTGGAGGCAAATTTAAACCAGCGGAGAAATTTATCACCTGGTATCAGATGGAAATCGAAAATTATCAACCTGCCAATTGTCCATTATGTAAAGAAGGCAAGACACTAATCAAACCAGGTAGCCGTAAGTAGAGGTTTCTGAAACTCAGTTTTTCACTTGAGATTCTTTACTTATAGGCATACTTGATTTACCATCAAATAGTCTTTCTATGCCAGTTATCCCTTTGACGACGCCTTTCGCAATATAGATTATTATTTTATGTGAAATGAGAGCTATTGTCCCCTGAACAGCATCAATTCCTTTATTAAGGTATCGAATTTGTAATAGTCCTTTCCAACCAAATGGTTTTCCTAAAACCGAATCACCATCCTGGAGTAAGCTTTGTACCCAATCAATGAGGAGATTAAGTCGTTTAATATTACCATCACTTAAATTTGCTCCACCCAGGCTGATAACATCTGAAACTGAAATCCATTTTATGCGGAAAGCTTCGATTAACTCTCTAAGTTTATCGGTCACATAATTCGGTGGTATTTTTCTATAGCCAGTTTTAATACCATTAAAGATGCTTTCGAGAGGTTGAATACTATTCCCCGGTACAATCAGATCAAATGTTAAATCGAATATTCGGATTATGCGAAGATTCAGTATAGCATAGATACCCGAAGCGATATTATGCAAGTCAAGTGGATTATATTCATTATGAACTCGGTAAACAGGACCTGAAAAAGTCGGATGAGAATAATAATCCTGTCCAAAGCTTGATCCTATCAAACAGATAAGCAGTATAATGAAAATGATGAGGATTTTACTCATAAAAAAACCTATAGTTAAATTAAAAGTCAGCGTTTGTTATGTATGTGAGAATCCTTTTGCACAAAAAAATTGTGCATATTTATAAATTGTTAACTTGTTTACTCTTTTACGAAAATTTCCTTAATGGCTTTTCCATCGAATTCATTTTCTTGATATTCTCTGTCGAGCATATATAAAATCGTTGGTGTAATATCGACGATTGAATGAGGTTTTTCGATGACTGTGTTCTTTAATAGACCTGGTCCTCTAATGAATAATGTTATATGCATACTTTCATAGTTGGGATAACCATGAGTTGTGGATACCCATTTGTAGTGGTCGAGAGCCCAACCTTTATTCGGGACAACTATAAAGTCCGGATCATACATTGGGGCTAAATCTTGCAAATGTTCATCCCAGAAAAGGTGCTTGGCAAAAAGAAATGGCGCTGCTGGATATTCTGTTTTGTATGTGGCATATAGCCATTCTTCATAAGTGTGATATTCTGCTAAGAAGTCCTCGATATTTTTGTAAGAATCTTTGTCGATAACGAAATTCTTGTCATTAATATAATTTAGTGGATCTATCCCATCAAAATGGTATGAAAATTTTGTTTCTCCTGATGGTGAAACTGAGAAATTTTTAATTGGGAAATATTTCACCACATTTTTATTGTTGATGCTTTTTATTTGATGAATGAGTGCAATATTGTCAGGAGACTTGTAGACAATCACATAGTTTTCCGAAAGTTTACAAAGGATAAAGTTAGCTGGTTTTGAGGATATTTTCTCTGGGAAAAGATTATTTTCTCCGACATCGTAAGATAGTATTTCTTCGATTAGATTAACAGTATCTCCATTTGCTAATCGGTAATGGGTGAGATTGTAGAAGTTATTATATTCATTCCAGTTCTTAGAATCTTGAGAGTAGTAAGGCAAAAACACTTTTAGATGACCTGTTCCTAAACTATCATCTAAATAGACATAGTCGTCTGGATCAGAATCTGGATAAACCCACCAATCGATTACTTTATGAACATTGAAACCTAATTTCTGAAAGAAATAATCGTTTGCAATATCCCATTTTTGGTTGACAAAGCCATTTCCGCCCATATGTCCATGGTCTGAAAAGAGAATGATGTATGTATCTTCGAACTTATTAGAATCTTTCAATTCTTTAAACAGCTTTCCTAAGTATTGATCCACTTTATAGATGACTTTTCTGGTAGCTCCATATTGTCCTAATGGAGTGAAGTGACTGACCCTATCAGTATTGTCAAACCAGATGAACATCCATTTATAGAATTTATTTCCAACGAAGGTCATAGCGTGTTGGAAATTTACATAATCGATATTTTCTCTTCCTTCAACTCCTGCATTAAAAGGATTATTTACATAGTTACAGGCTATGTGGAGCCAATCTTCTGGTGGACTAAGAAGATTTACAGGAGCAACTGTTGCCATATATTCTAATCCAAAGAAATCAAAGAGTGTCATAGCATTTCTATCATAAAGGTATTTGGAGATTTTTTCAGGAGCAAATTTATAAGTTAGGTCAGTGGCTTTTGTTTTGGAGGGATTATAAAAACCACGCTGGAATAATGCCTGACTTTTTACTCCTGTTTTATCCGAGAATAGTCCTGTTAGCAATGAAGAAGTGGATGGAACTGTGTCTGAAGGATAGTTTGTATATGCGTATTCTATTTCGACGCCGTTGTCTATGAAATACTCTTTTATATTTGGCAAATAACCATTGAATGCCATCCATTTCGCAACATCTGGGATGAGTCCATCGACAAAGATTAATAAAACATATTTATCATCAGGCAATATATTTTTATTATTAATGTTATTGTAAAAGTCAGAAGGAAATGGTATATATTTCCTATTGTCAGCAACAGGATTGTCATTGAAGGGTGATTTACTTAAATTTATTTTGGCGTGGAATTCACCAGAATTGTCTTCAAAACAATAGTCGTTTATCCCGAGATAGAGTCGACCGTTTGCTTGTATTTCCCCTGTATATTTATCTCCAACGAGAAAAGGTTTTCCATTAATTCCGATTTTACCAATCAAAGCATAGCAGGGATAAGGTCCGAGATGAGCTGCTGGAAGAGGGAATTTGATTTCTTCTTTATATCCTCGATTGATTAGTTCGTAATCGTAATTGCTTGATTCGAAATTGTAAGTTCCTTTTGGAGATACTTTATAATCATAATCCCGACCTGTGAAGACTTCAGTGAGTGAAATTCTCGATGCTTTTATTTGTCCCCACCCCTGGATAAATATATATTCCTCTTTTTTTATGTTTAATCCTGTATCTACCCAGGATTTTTCACCAGGGATAGTAATAATATTAGCTTCATCACTAACGGAAGAACTTCTAAAGAATTTGCTTGAGCAACCTAATAAGAGTAAGACTATATTTATGATGTAAAGTATTCTTTTCAATTTTTCAACTTAATGTAATTAATGATAAAAAAGAAGTTGGGTATAATAAGCAGTGTATTTTGTTAATTTCAAGATAATATTTTTGTTGACATCTCCCAAAAAGAGAGATTAATATTGCTCAATTTTTATAAGACGGTGAAAAACCTCGTGTATTCATTTTATCAAAATTTAAATATGTCAAGAGACAGTTTATTAGTCAAACGCTATCATCATTGGCGCCATTGGCGCATCCAACCTTAATTGTCAAAATCCCCCAATTTTTATATATAAATTTTCAATTTTATCTAATCCGAGGAAAATTATGTTAGCAAAAAGAATTATACCTTGTTTAGATGTAAAAGAAGGTCGAGTTGTCAAAGGAGTCAACTTTGTAAATTTAGTTGATGCTGGAGACCCTGCCTTAGCTGCTGAGGCTTATGATAAGGAAGGCGCTGATGAGATCGTATTCCTTGATATAACGGCTTCTTATGAGAAACGAAATATTATGATAGATGTGGTTAGAAAAACCGCTGAAAAAGTTTTTATGCCTATGACTGTTGGGGGTGGAATAAGAACTCTGGAGGATATTAAAAATCTTTTGAGAGCTGGTGCTGATAAGACTTCTTTAAATACATCTGCTGTGAAAAGTCCTAAGTTTGTTTCTGATGGTGCGGAAAGATTTGGTTCGCAATGTATTGTTGTCGCTATCGATGCTAAAAGAATTATAAATGAACAGGGAAATTTTACAGGCAAATGGGAAGTGTTTATTAACGGTGGTAGAACACCTACTGGAATAGATGTTGTGGAGTGGGCGATTAAAGTTGAGAAGTTGGGAGCTGGAGAGATTTTGTTAACAAGTATGGATTGCGATGGAACAAAAGATGGTTATGATATTGAATTGACAAGGACTATTTCTGAATCAGTTCAGATACCTGTTATTGCCTCAGGAGGTGCTGGTAATCTGGAACACCTTTATCTGGCATTATCGGAAGGGAAAGCGGATGCCGTATTAGCAGCTTCGATTTTCCATTTTAGAGAATATACGATTAAACAAACAAAAGAATATCTTAAATCGAAAGGTATTGAGGTAAGACTTTAAAATTAATTTTATTAATAGAGGTTAAAAAATGGCACTTTTTCAACAACTTAAATTTGATTCTAATAATCTTATTACGGCAATTATTCAGGACTATGAAACCAATGAAGTTCTTATGATTGGTTATATGAATCCTGAAGCTGTCCAGAAGACGATTGAGAAGAAAAAAGTATGTTTCTACAGTCGCTCTCGGAAGAAATTATGGGTTAAAGGAGAAACATCAGGTCATATCCAGATTGTCAAAGAAATCAGATATGATTGTGATGGAGATGCACTGCTAATCAAGGTGGAACAAAAAGGAGGAGCTTGCCATTTGGGTTATAAGTCTTGTTTTTTTACAAAGTATGAGAGTGGCAAGGCGATTATTGATAAAGAGAAAGTTTTTGATCCCAATAAAGTTTATAGAAAATTTGAATAATAGGAATAG
>CAZYWQ010000193.1:0-5925 GCA_964651675.1 uncultured Candidatus Sumerlaeota bacterium
TTATTATTATAAGGATGCGAGCGATAGATTGAAGAGGGTTGAAGAGTTTTCTGAGGTATACTCAGATGCGACAGGTCCTAACAAAACGATGCGGATGGATAGCTCAAAACAATTGCGTGAACTTACAATTCAAACTCGTAGGCGTTATCAGATAATTAGAAAACTCGGTGAAGGTGGAATGGGTGTTGTTTATTTAGCTGTAGATCAGAGATTAAATAGGCAGGTAGCGTGGAAGGTTTTACCATCTCATTTAGCCAGCAATACAGAATTTCAACAGAGATTGTTAAGAGAAGCCCGAGCTGCAGCTCAGTTGTCGCATAGACATATCGTTGCTATTTACGATATTGGCGCAGAACAAAATGATTGCTATATTTCGATGGAGTATATCGATGGAATAACTTTAAGAAAAGTTTTTCACGAAGAAAAACAAGTGCCTTTGAAAAAGGCATTGGTAATTGGAATGCAGATTGCGGAAGGACTTTCTGCAGCTCATAAGGCAGGTATTGTTCATAGAGATGTGAAACCGGAAAACATAATGATAACGACTGAGGATGAACAGGTAAAAATGATGGATTTTGGTCTGGCAAGGTTAGGGGATGATGTACAATTGACAAGGGAAGGATGCGTTGTCGGTTCTGTGAGGTATATGGCTCCTGAACAGATTAAGGCACTTGAACTTGACCATAGAACGGATATTTATGCCTGGGGTGTGATAATGTTTGAGATGTTAACAGGACGAACTCCCTTTATCGGTGATAATATCCTTGCACAACATATTCATAAAGAACCGCCTTCTATAAATGAGTTTCGGGTTGATGTTCCTGAAGAACTGAATAATTTGGTGGTTAAATGTCTAATGAAGAAAAAAGAAGATAGACCAGGGGATTGCAATCAGATTTTTCAAACCTTAAAAACACTTTATTCCAGAATAAGTGCAACATAATTTTCTACCAGATTGTCTCGCCTTTATGATTTTTTAAGGATTATTAGACGTGGATTGACACGGATGAACGCGGATAAAAATAAGAAAAATTAAAATCCGTGTAATATTAACAAGATGACTTTCTCTACTAAGTTTTTCTTGAAAGTATTAAGGATTTAAATTATTAAATCTTTACTCTTCGTATAATCAGCAAATAAGGAACTAATATTATGATTAGAAGATTAATAATAATTCTTTTATTAATCCTGCCGATTTTAGTTTTTTGTGAAGAGCGACAAACTTCTCTTGCAGTGCTCGATTTTACAGCAGCGAAAGGTGTTACAGAAGATGAAGCGGGATTATTAACTGACAAATTCATTGTTTCTCTTAAAAAAACGAAAAAATATAAAATTATGTCTCGAACGGAAATTGTGAAAATCCTTAAGGAGCAGAATTTTCAAATGTCAGGACGAGTTGACCAGGAGGAAGCAGTTAAAATTGGTAAAATTCTTGGTGTGAATAATGTTATAGTTGGAAGAATGGGTAAAGTAGGGAATACATTTCTTGTAATTATTCAACTTGTTGATGTTCAAACGTCTGAAATCTTAAAAGCGATTGACCGTAGTTATAAGGGAAATGTCGACCAGCTAATTTCAATAATGACTGAACTGGCTTATGAAATAGCTGGAATTAAGACCTCTTGGTTGAGTCCTACTCCAAAACCCATTTCAACTGGTGTTGTTGGAAAGAATTACACTGAAACTTATGGTGGTCTAAATCTTGAGATGGTCTGGATCCCCGGCGGGACATTTCAGATGGGTTCAAATGATGGCGAATCTATTGAAAAACCTGTTCATAAAGTTGAATTAGATGGTTTTTGGATAGGGAAGTATGAGATAACCCAGGCACAGTGGATTGCGATAATGGGGACATCAATAGCTCAGCAAAGGGATAAATTAAGTTCATCTCGTAGTTTACAGGGTGTGGGATTAAATTATCCAATGTATTATATATCCTGGTATGAAGCGATGGAATTTTGTGAGGAGTTATCAAAGAAGACAGGGAGGAAATATAATTTGCCATCTGAGGCGCAGTGGGAATATGCTTGTAGAGGGGGCAGCACAAATAAGTTTTGTTTTGGTGATTATGATTCGAAGTTAGGTGATTATGCTTGGTATGATAGTAATTCAAATAATCAAGCTCATCCTGTGGGACAGAAAAAGCCGAATGCTTGGGGATTATATGATATGCATGGGAATATATGGGAATGGTGTTTGGATTATTATGGTGAGAATTATTATTCTAAGGGTCCCAATAAAAATCCTGTAAATTTAAACCCATCCTCTTGCAAAATGTTACGAGGTGGTTTTTATCTCCTCCCTCCGAGTTTTTGTAGTTCATTTGCTCGTATCAGGAGTGAACCCGGCGCTCGTGGCGGCGATACTGGTTTTCGAGTTGTGCGGAATTCTGATTAGCTGTTCGTTTTTGAATTTTACGCTTTTAGAAAAAGAAAAGAAAGAGAATTATTAGACGCGGATTGGCACAGATGAACGCGGATAAAAATAAAATAAAAAAATCCGTGTAAATCAGCGTAAGTCCGTGTCTAAGTATAAAAGAGGTTAAGTATTAAAATATAAAAATCATATTAGGCGCGGATTGACACGGATTAGCACGGATAAAGATAAAAGAGAAATAAAATCAGCGTAAATCCGCGTCTAATAAAAATTTTTTCTAATTATCCATTGGATTTCAGAATAAAATAATTTATTCCTGCCATATCGGGTTCGAAGTGATAAATGAAGTAGTTTCTTCGTATTACTTCGAGCATCTCTGGGGTGTAATTGTCTATAAATGTTTTTTCGTCTAATATGTTTGTTGTTGTGATTATGAAACCAAATCTTTTTTGTTTTAGATCATTTACAAATCTTGTCTGATCCCAGATTTTTTGTTTGCTGAGTTGCGTCATTATGAATGGGTGGAATAGGACTTCTTTCCCTGATAAAATTGCAAATATTGGATACTCTGAAATTATTTCTCCTTCTGCTGATGATATAATATAGAGTATGTTTTTTCCTTTGAGATTGTCTATGCTGTCAGGTGTTGTCCTCGCCCATTGTACTCTTTTGAAAGATGTTATTTTTTTTGTATGTGCTATTAAAAGTATTAAGCAAATTATTATGCAAATGTAATCGGTTGGTTTTATAATTTTTTTGTCTTTTAAATGGTAGATTAGATAAGAGACAATTAATCCAATTATCATTGATAGCGTAAGGACAGGTTCGATAAGATAGTTTGGTGCTGAACCTACTTTTGCTGTTCCCAAAAGGGTTAATTGACTGATGCAGAAGTATAGAATGTAAAGTAACGGATAAGCATTTTTACTTGGGGAATGATTATTTCGACATATAAATTTTCTCACAAAAAAATAGATTATAAAAAGTGCGATTATATAGATGAGATATCGATAGAAAAAGTAGTAATGTCTGAGCCAGATCTTAAGGTCGTTTAGGTAAAATTTATTTACATTATAAAAAACAGTGTGTTTTACGAATTCGTAATGTGTGATGATGTTGAGCAAGATGAAAATATTAAGAGTTACTATCCCGAATTTTAAGATAAACTTGAGTCCTGTTTTGTAGTCCTTAATTAAGAGAAATATTATTGTTGCAATGATAGGTGCGAGGTTTGTCTGTTTCGTATAGACTGAAAGTGTAAAGAACAAAATGGATAAGTTGGTTTTGTCCTTTGATATTAGATAAATACCTATGATGCCGAATAATATGGCGAGAAAATCGACGCGAAAATAGGGTGCCCAGACATATACACAGTATGATGAGAGAAAAAGTGTTATTGATAATAATGCTGGTGATAACTTTTTTTTAAAATTGTAGACTATTAATCCCAGGAAGAATGCTATAAGCAGATAAGCAATCAAATTGATAAATCTTCCGAAAAAGAATGTTGGTTTAAAGAGAAAAAAGAAGATGGAATTAATCAAGGGGAATACTGGAGCGTAGGTTCCGACCGAGTAGGGATAATCATCGATGGGAGTATATATCGATTTTCCTTCTCTGATTTTCAGCGATTGATTAAGTAAATATCCTTCCACATTATCAACCTGAAATTGATATGATAAGGTTTTTACAGAACGGATTATTGGTAAGGTAGCATAATAAGAGAGATATAGAAGGATGATTATGATAATTGCTATAAAGATTTTGCTGATTGGATTATGAAAGATTTGTTCCCTTTTATCGGAAGTGCTAATCGCCATTCGTCACTTCCTATTCATTTTTTTTAATGTGTGTCTATATGAGATTAGCATTAGTAATGTTGCTTTAATCGTTGTCCACAGTTTTAGTTTGCTTATACTTTCTTTTTTGTTGTAATGAAGAATAAAAGGGATTTCGGCTACTTTGTTTGAGATAGTGAGGAGATTGAGGAGTAATTCATCGGTACAGGCAAATCCTTTTCTTATAATTATTTCGTCGCCAAATTTTTTATATGCTTCTCGGACAGTTTGCACTTTTAATGCCCGAAATCCACAGGTGTAATCTTTAATATCTTTAAAATTAAGAAAGATTTGGAATAGAATTCGTGCTCCAAAACTGATGAATCTTCTGAAGGCTGAAACTCCTATTTGTTTGCTGCCTTTTACAAATCTTGATGCTATGATGATGTCATAACCTTCTGCTATTTTTTGAACCATTGGGATTATGTATTGAGGATGATGGGTATTGTCAGCATCAAGACATATCATCACATCATCATCAGAGGCAATTTCGAGTGTTTGTTTAATGGCAGTTTTGATTCCTTCTCCTAAACCTTTATTTTTGATATGAGCTATTACTTTTATTGGCAGTTTTGTTCCGTAAGATTCAGCGACTTTAAAAGTATTATCAGAACTTCCATCATCTACAAGTATAACCTGGAAAGAATAATCTGTATTCCTAAAAGTCTCGATAATAGCTTCGAATAGAGGTGGGATACTTTTCTCTTCATTATATGCGGACATTGTAATGAATATTTTCATTGGTTCTGATTGAGTAGAAATTTTTAGCACATAATTAAGGGAAGGAGGATCATTTTATCAATAACAATTTTAGTAAATAAAAAAGGGCGATAGAAAAAATATTTAACTATCGCTCTTTATTGTTTGTATTAATTCTGTATACCTTCAGGATCTTTGTGGCTTCTGTAGATAGCACCTGCGCTAATAGTTCCGTTCGTAGCATCATAAGAAACTTCGGTGTACCATTCACCGGGTGGGACCCTTCTATCAGGTCCATAGCTATCCATACGCCATTTTCCACATATTTCACTAAGCGTATCTATCTCACTCTGAGTCGCACCTGGACCTATGGGAGTTCCAAGATAATCAACAACGATATAACCATAACGATGGAATTGTCCACTCTGGCGTTCAATCCCGATAGAGAAAATGTCAAAAAAGGATGTGGTAGCTGTAACATAAGACACCGGTGTTGATAGTTCATTTGGGACATTGTAGGGGGAAAAAGGATCGTGTTGACTGAATGCGGGTGGATAGTTATTTGAGTCTACAGCATAGGCTTCGATAGCGGTAGCGAGGCTTCTCATATCTGCTTTTGTTCTTGCAACCTTGGAACGCGTTTGAGCCTCAAGGAAATTAGGAACGGCTATTGCAGCTAATATGGCTATAATTGCTACTACAATTAGCAGTTCAATGAGTGTGAAACCAAATCTTTTGCTCATTATTCATCCCTCCTTAAGATTCATTAAGTTAAGAAGTTATATGGCTTATTAAAAGATTGTATGCAAGAAGAAAATGAGGAAATTTGGAGAATTTTCGATATTCTTAGTTTCTTATTGGAGCACAGGATTTCCTGATAATTAGGTCTGATTTGACTGTTATCCATAAAGGTGGTGATTTTTTACCTGCTATTTTGTCAAATAGTCTTCTGACGGCAACCTTTCCTATTTCTTGCGTTGGGAGATTGACAGTTGTTAGATGAGGGTAAGAA
>CAZYWQ010000194.1:0-5907 GCA_964651675.1 uncultured Candidatus Sumerlaeota bacterium
CTGTTACAATGATTCCACTATTCATAATTCTGCGATTTATGGGTTTCCTATGGAGAGTTGATATGTTTTTATTTAATACAGTATATATGGGAGCTCCATTTGGACTCAATTCATATTTTGCTTTGATTATCCCAGGACTTTTTTCGGCTTATGGTACTTTTCTTTTAAGGCAGTTCTTTATGGGTATTCCGACAGAGTTAGAAGAGGCTGTTAAGATTGATGGCGGTGGTCATTGGACAATATTCTCTAAAATAATCATACCTTTATCTGCACCTGCTCTGGCAACTTTGGGAATTTTTACTTTATTAGCCATTTGGCGTGATTTTATGTGGCCCCTTGTTATTGTGAATACAGATCAGTTAAAAACTTTAACCGTT
The DNA here is from genome assembly GCA_964651675.1 of uncultured Candidatus Sumerlaeota bacterium. Classification (GTDB taxonomy): domain Bacteria; phylum Sumerlaeota; class CAZYWQ01; order CAZYWQ01; family CAZYWQ01; genus CAZYWQ01. The sequence continues at coordinate 378 of CAZYWQ010000194.1, forward strand.
GGACTTGCTTCTTTTCAGGGGATGTATAGAACGGATTGGACATTATTGATGGCGGCTGCATTTATGGTAATGGCTCCTCTCGTTGCAGCATTCTTCTTCGCTCAACGCTTCTTCGTCGAAGGTATTAAACTACAAGGAATTAAAGGATAAGTTTGCAGGATATAAGAGAGTCGGGATTTAAAGAACCGAAAAATTATTTTTTGTTTTATTGCTATAAAATGATAAAAAAAGAGAAAAAGAATTTAAGAATGCAAAAGTTTGTTATAATCTTTTTTTTGTGTGTTTGTTGTTTAATGTTTCATTATTCAAATGAAACATTTGGGTAAACCGATAAAGCGACACAATTTGTACTATAAATAGATAAATTCAAAAATGGCAAACCGTATTTTAAGTTAAACAACCAACCTACTTTGCCGGTTATACTCAGTTTGCGATATAGGAATTTTCCTGATTACAAGGAGATTGAGAATTTTAGACAAGATGGATTTAATATGTTTTATATCCATATTGATTATCCTGATATTGATAACAGCTCATTAGTTGAATTTTTAAAAAGATGCAGTGAAAAGCAATTTCCTGTAATAGTGGAAATACAAAGTTGGGATTTTTGGAAATGGTTAAAAGAGCATAAAGAAAATAATATTTGGTTGTCTCCAGATTATCCTACTATGACAGAAATTCAACGATGGAAGACAAATGACTCTCGAGAAATGTTATCGGAACAACTGACTACTAAACAGACCTATCTCCAGTACTATCCTGATTTTTCAAATCCATCAACTAAGTTAGAGTATCATCGTCGCTTTAAAGCGATTCTCACTTTTTTATCACCGTATTTTCATAATCCGATTATTGCCTTTTCAATCGGTGCTTATGATAACTACCATCTTCCCGATGGTACCCGACATCGTTTTTGGCCCACTGTGGTTCCTCATCCAAAAGGAGATAAAAATCAGACCTGGATTCCTTACGGACCTTTTGTTGAAAAAGAATATCGAAGCTGGTTAAATGAACAAGGGATTGATGCTAAAGTTGTTGGATATCACAATATTGATGAAGTTCAACTTCCAAAGGATATCGAACAAGCGAAAAATTTTGAACATTGGCGCAGTTGGATTCTTTATCGTCGGAACTATGTTCTCCAATGGTGGCAGGATACTTATAAATTGGTTAGGAGTGCATCAGGATTACCAGTGACTATGACCTATGATTTAAACTTTTCATTGCACGAACGATTCGGAACACCAACTCCTAATGCGGTTAAGACTTATGATTTTTTGATTCTTTATTTATATAGAAATGATATTAACACCAACTCAGAAATTGCAGTTCGTCTTCGAGGAATATCTCATCTACTTAAAAAGTATCAGAAACCCGCTATTTTAATGTTTGAATTCACCTCGCAGGTATCACCTGTAAAAACATCTCCTGAATGTATGCTGACAGAAGGTTCTCCTTATGTTAGTGGATACCAGTTTCACTGTTTTGAAATCCAGGGGGAAGATAAATCGCTTTACAAGGGATTTATATCGAAGATAAAAGATATAAAGTCTAATAACAAATGGACGGATTCTCCTCCTGAAACTCAAACTGCGATTTTTTTAAATCCTAAAGAAATCTTTTTATGGGATCAGTCTTATATTTTGGGAAAAGAATTAATCAGTAAAAATGAATGCTATGATGTTATTTATAATACAAAGGATGCGGAGAGTTATCAAAAAATTTATATTCCTATTACTAATGCTGAGTCGAGTGCTTATTCCGACCTTAAACAAAAAATTGACCAATTTCAGAAAGAAGGAAAGGAAATTATTATAAAAGAATTATCGCAGGGAATGACATTAGGGAGGAAGAAATATGATTAATGTTATATGTCTCGGAGAGCTTCTAATAGATATGGTTTGTAGTGAGAAGGACACAGGACTTCAAGGAGGGAATATCTTTATCAAAGCACCTGGAGGAGCTCCTGCAAATGTTGCTGTGGCTATATCGAGATTAGGTTTAAAATGTGGTTTTATAGGGAAAGTAGGTGAGGATCCTTTTGGGAATTTTTTGATTAATCTTCTGAAAAATGAATCGGTTGAAACAAGTCATCTTGATAAGATAGAAGGTGTAAGGACAACCATTGTATTTGTCGGTAACAAAAAGGATCAGTCAAAGGATATGGTTTTTTATCGTAATCCCGGAGCTGATATGTTTCTTTCTTCGGAACAGGTTAAGGAAGATTATTTTAAAAGAGTTAATGTTTTTCATTTTGGTTCAATAAGTTTGATTGATGAGAAACCCAGAGAAGCTACTCACAAAGGGATTGAGGTGGCAAAGAAAAATAATCTGATTATTACTTATGATCCTAATTATAGAGAAGACCTCTGGAAAGGAAAGACCAACCCTCAAACTATAATGAGGAGTGTCATACGGGATGTAGATATTGCTAAGATTAGTGAGGAAGAGTGGAAGATATTTACGGGTGAAGATGATTTTATCGGAGGTTCCGAAGCCTTGCTTAGAGAAGGTGTTAAGGTTGTAATTATTTCGATGGGTGGAGGCGGATGTTTTTATTATACGAAAGGTTTCAATGGATATGTTAAAGGATTCGAAGTGAATGTTGTGGAGACTACAGGAGCTGGCGATGCCTTTGTAGGAGCTATGATAAGCTGGCTGGTGATGAATAATGTGAAGAAAGATGATTTGGTTTCATTAAATGAAGATAGAGTAAAAGAGATGTTGAGATTCGCTAATGCTGCTGGAGCTATGGCTACAACAAAAATTGGAGCTATTCCGTCACTTCCTGTTAAAGAGGAGTTGGAAAAATTTCTTAAAAATTATTAGAGGAGATTAATGTTATGAAATTGTTTGGAAGAAAGTATACTAAGGATGAGATTCTTAAGAAGATTGGGAGTGTATCTCAGATTGGTGGAGCAAGGACTTATACATTAACAGATGGTTTATCGAATGGTACAAGAGCAATCGATGTTTCGACAGGTACTGGACTAATATTTACGGTTCTTGCTGATAGAGGATTGGATATTTCGAGGGCTTTTTTCAAAGGTGCTTCATTGTGTTGGAATGCTTCGGTTGGTGAAGTGCATCCATCTTTTTATAATAAAGAAGGTTTGGAATGGTTGCGTTCGATGTATGGTGGACTTCTGATTACTTGTGGATTGACCTATATGGGAGCACCTTGTGAAGATCAAAAAATAGCGCTGGGATTGCACGGTAGATATTCGAATATTCCGGCTTCTAATGTTTCGTATGAAGGAAAATGGAAAGGTAATGATTATGTTATTACGGTTAAAGGTAATGTTAGAGAATCACATCTTTTTGGTCCAAACATTGTTTTGAATAGAGAGATAAGTACGAAACTTGGCTCATCAACAATTAGTATAAAAGACACAGTCATAAATGAAGGGTTTGATGAGAGTCCGTTTATGATACTTTATCATTGTAATATGGGATTTCCATTACTTGATGAAGGAGCGCAGATATATTCGCGTTCAAAACGAGTTATACTTCGAGAGACAAAGAAAGAAGTGAAGCATGAACAGTATGCCAAGTTTCTTGCACCAACACAGGGATTTGAGGAAGAGGTTTTTTATCACGAGATGGAATCTGGGAAAGATGGATATGTAAGTGTCGTGCTTTCGAATGAAAAGTATGGTGATGGAAAAGGATTGGGAATATTACAGAGATACAAGGCTACAAACCTGCCGTATTATATTGAATGGAAGATGTGTGGGCAAGGAGCTTATGTTTTAGGGATGGAGCCAGGGAACTGTCATGTTGAAGGAAGAGCCAAAGCAAGGAAAGAGGGAGAACTTATATTCCTCAAGCCTGGTGAGGTTAAAGATTTCCATCTCGAATTGTCTGTGCTTGCTGATAATGAGGAAATAGGTAAGGCAATTAAAACATACGGATTGAAATAAATCTGTTTATTTATAAGGTACAGTCTTATTATGAGAAGCTTAAAAAAAACATCTCAGTTTTATAATATACAATTTTTTTCAAATATAACTGATTTTCTATTAATCTTTTTTTTATTATTAGTTCTGCAATTACTCAGTACTGATATATGGTGTGATTTTTCTTTTGTTGAAGCTGATTTATTCAATGAAGTTCCAGAAGTAAGTTGGGATGATCTGAGCAATCTTACAATGTATCAAGTTGGGGATTTCTACGAAATTCGAGTTGTTGATACAAATCAATTATTAGCTATGATAGGTTATGATGTATGGCAAGGGAATGCTGAGATTTATCCTGTTGATCCTACGATTCAGAGTTTGGATACAAGTAAGAGAGTGGGTCATTATTGGTCACAGTTTCTGATGATAGCTCAGGATTGGCTTTCTGATCCGGCTTTATCGAGTGGTGAATATCTGATTTCGTTTGATATGATTAAAGACAGTACTAAATTAATTGAGTATGAGGGAAGTTGGGGCTTTAACGACCAAGATGATTTTGTAACAACAATATTTGAAACTACTGCCCACCATTGGGTGTGGGTTGAAGGAAATTATCACTATCATCGAGTCGTTGTGTCGATGGATGTTCTTGAGGATATACCCGACGCAAGAGCTGTATGGACCGAACTAATGAATGATGCAGGTGGCACCCCGACTGCCGATCATTATCATTATCTTGCTTCAAAAACCAAAGATGATGGAATTATAATCCGTGATGTGTTGGGTTGGACAAATACTCATCATCTTATGGAGTATCGGCTTGATCGTGGTGGCTGGTTGGCAAACTACAGTCCAATTGATTCACAGATTGGTACAGTGGCACGAATTGTACTCGATTCTTCTTCATCTGTGGAATCTCCTCATTATGTAACACCTATATGGGCAGATTTTGAAGTAATTGATAATGTTGAACTACATGTTTTTCGTTCCTCGCCAGGAATTACCTTACCTGCTGGAACTCAATTTTACTTAGATAATTTATTAATTACCAGTCCTGTTTTGGACAACTATGACTGGATAGACCCAGCCCTTGCGAGAGCAAAAGAGTTTATGGCACTATTTGAACCTTCCGGCTCGCAAGGCTGGGAATTTTATTAAGATGGATTTCGATATGGTACAAAGCAGAAGAATATTCTTCAAAATACTATTTTATGTAGTCTCTTCAATTATTTTAGTAAGTTTCTTCCTTACCCTTTTGAGTTGTACATTCCGTCCTATGGGAGAAAATGAAAAAGGGAAGGTAGTCCTAAGAAGTATAGCATGGATGGCTAATCCTACAGAGAATGAAATTACTAAAAATTTGGTCAAAGAATTCAATCGTCTTCATCCTGATATAATAGCGAAACACGAAACAATTGAGGGAGATTATAATTCAAAGTTGTTGACATCCTTTGCTGCAGGGAATGCTCCTGATGTGTTTTGGGTCGGAGGACAGGGTGCTCAAGCTTATATTATTCGTAATGTTTTATACGATATTACTCCTTTTTTAGAAGAAGATAATGTTGATATAGATGATTTTTTCCCTGCAACTGTGCAATCTTTTCGATATAAAGGGAGATACTATTCTTTAC
>CAZYWQ010000195.1:0-5904 GCA_964651675.1 uncultured Candidatus Sumerlaeota bacterium
CCTTATAACCTGTGAGAAGCTGACTCAACGATATTCCTCTGTTAATAAATGTTTCTCCCTCAATAAAATTGATTAGTATCTGTCCCTTTTCATCTATTGGAATCGTGATAGAATCTGATAATTGAATATGTTTTCCAAATTTCACCTTGATTTTGGCTGGACTGATCCCCAATTTTTTGCACATAAATATCAGGTCGAGACTTGGATATAACTTACCATTGAATACACAAACCAATGGTTGTCGTCTTAAAATTCCATCAATGTCCGGTTCTATATTAATGAATCCAGTCGCTCTGGCATATTTAATAAGTTCGTTATTGGGGAGCGTAACATCATTGGCATAAAATGGTGCATCGTAGATTTCAAACTCATAATCAATTGCTGATTGGATGAAATTACGAGGAAACTCTGTCATTTTGACATCTGTAGGTAGTGCATATTCAAAATAGAAATAATTTGAAAGATAAACACCATTGTGGTCCAAAAAATCAGAAGCAAGTCGCGAGTCCATCTCCCTTTTCGTATCAAAAATGATGTCGAAGATGATGTTTTTCACCTCAAAGAAATTCAGGGCTTCTGTAAGCAAGGCAAAAATTTCTCTCGTCTCGAAGGGATATGTTAATACACTACTGTCTTTATCAGATGGAAGAGCCTGGAATCGTAACAAGTCGTCATCAGTGATGCCAATTAATATAATCTTAGGGTCAATCTGAGACTTTTTAAATCTGCCTTTTAGCCGCATCCTTAAATCGTAAGTTACATACTCGAATTGTGTAAGTAAATCAGATTTCAGGAAGAAGACAAAGATGGATATGGCTACTGCAAAGATAAAACACATTAGTTTCGGTCTTTGAAAAGTCTTCTTTGTTTTTTCAATTTGCTCCATAGCTTTTATCACTTAATCGTTAGGGATTCGACAAATCAAATAATTTAAAATATACCGCGAACTTTTAGAACTGCAAGCATATTATGATTCCAATAAAGACAAATCGATACTGACAAAATAAGCACAATCAGGAAAATCCATTTGTTTTTTGGGAAAAATCTTTCAAGCCCAACGAAAATCGGGAATAGACACGATATCATAAACCTGTCGATACAGGAAAATGTCCAGCGACTACTCAAAGTTAGATAGAAGAGTAGACTTATTCCAAGCCAGAGAATCATAAGTAAAATAAAGGACTCTTTTTTGCCCAGATATTTGTGAATCAGCACAATTAATGCAACACATCCGAGAAAAATATTTCCCCACACAAGTAGTTTCTTCATCACCGACACATCTTTGCTGAAACTCTCTCTAATCAATGATACAAATGGTAAAGAAAAATCGAGTTCAAAGTACTTCGTGATGTTCTGACCGAATTTTCCCCAGACCAATCTTGAAATCACTAACCATAAAATCGGAAAGATAACATACAATATTATCGAAGTAATTACTTTTTTACTATTATGTTTTTCGAAAATGAGAATAAACAACATTGGTAAGAACAATAAGATTCCAACAGGTCGCACTATCGTTGCAAAACTGAGAATTAAAAAGGATACTGTGAATTTGGATTTTATGAAATAATAAAGAGACAATAAACATAAGCAGATAAATAATGCCTCTGACATCGCTAAAGAACTGAATAGAAGCCAGGACGGCGTGAATATCGAGAAGTAGAAACTGAGCCATTTATGATGTGTGATTTCGTAGAACAATAAGACAGAAATCACCGAACAGATAAGCGTGATTAAGGTGGAAGATAATATGAATCCTAAGGGCTTACTAAATAATGCAATAATTAAGGGGTATCCGGGATAAAGCCTTGTGGTTTCTGATGGAACTGTGCGTAGGTTCAGTTTTGATATGGCTTTTGCATATATTTTATACTCTTTCCCATCGTGCAGATTCGTATATTGATTCAGACCAGTTGAAAATAGTATCATCGTCAGGAGAATAATGGCAATTCTGGGCAAGAGAGATGTAAAAATTAATCCTATTCTAAAGTTCATAAATGTTTAAATTCACATCCCTTGTATTTATGGGTTTTGCAGGGATTTGATGAATCAAATCCCTACGATATATTATGAAGGATTTTTTTTCTTTTGTTAAATGAACAAATATTGGTGAATCCGACTTTCTTAAGCAATTTCATTATATCATCATAGAATCTTCCAACCTCGTCAGGTGAATGTGCATCGGAACCAAAGGTCACTTTTACACCATAGTCCAAACACTTCTTTAATATCTCTTCGGAAGGATACTGTTCCTTACAAGGTCTTATCAAACCACTCGCATTAATTTCAACAACCACATCTTTTTCCGAAAGTTTTTTGCAAATGTCATCTATCAGGTCATCATAGTTTTCTTTTGGTTTGAAGCCAAATTTTTTGACAAGGTCAAGGTGACCGATAATATCAATAAGTCCTGTATCAATCAACTCACCAATAAGAGCGAAGTATTTCCTATAAACTTCGAGAGTATCGTACTTTTTGAATAACGCTATTTGTTCTTCCTGATCGAATCCCCATTTTCCGATATGATGCACAGAACCCATGATGTAATCGAAGTCATATTTGTTGCAATACTCTTTCATAATATCGATTTTGTCAGGAACATAATCCATCTCAGCTCCCAATCGTATTGTTATTTCGGGATATTTCTCCATAAGCTTTTTTACCGAATCGATATATATAGGGACTTCGTCATAAGTCATTGCCAACTTTTCCGACTCTTGAATCATCCAGGGAAAATGGTCGGAAAAACCGATTTCATCGAAGCCGAGCTCTATAGCCTTCTCGACATATTCTTCCATTTCACCAACTGCATGCGCACAATATTTCGTGTGCATATGGTAATCAACTTTCATAAATATATTTCTCCCATTAAATCGCGAATGAAGAAAATGCTTTATAATAAAGCCCTGATTAATAGTCAAAGAATATATTGAAGGATTGTAATTGATCGCACTGCTACATTTAATTCTTTAGGTTCAAGGGTTTCTTATTGGATGATTTGGGTAAATAAAACTGTTCACTTCAGCCAGTTGACAGAATATTTTTCCGATCACTTCCATGAAATCCTATCAAAGTGGATAAAAAGAGCAAGAAAGGATTCGTTTTTACACATTTTTTATCTGGTATAATATTTGCTCGTATATTTTGAAAAAACATCGATGGTATCAAATGGTTTTGAAGATTACTGAAGATTGTTTATTGTGTGGTAAGTGCAAAGAAGTCTGTGAATGTGATGCTATTGAAGAACTTTCGATGAGTTATGAAATTAATCAGGAAAAATGTGATGGATGTGGAGAATGCTGTGATATTTGTCCAATTGAAGCTATCGTGAAAATGAATTAGCCTATCAAATTAACTCGCCTTTTAGAATTCAAAGTCGATATTTCTTATTTGCCCTTTTTTAATTTTGATATTTTTAACTTCTCTGACCTGATTTGCTGATACCGTTACTAGTAATGAGTATTTTCCTGGTTTGAGATTTGTGAATGCATAAAATCCTGTTCCATCCGTAAAACTTATTTTGGAATCGGTGCCTTTTAATGTCATTTTTGCAGAATCAACCATACCAAAGCGTGCGTCTTTAACGATTCCTTTTATGATGCCTTCCTGAGGATTGATTTTCCATTCAAGTGCTGGCGGATAGACCCATTCAGTGCATATCCACTTTTTAAGAGCGATGAAAAATTCTTCTCTTGGCTTTTCTTCACTGTTATTTTTATTGTAGCTGTATAAAATGAATCCTTTGGCGCCCATATCCAGAGCGGTTCTTATTTGTCTTAAACTGTTTTTAATTGAATTAAGATATGCACCTTGACCGATTAGTGCGATTCTGCCGTGTTGATTTTTCAATGAGAATGCTGTCCATTTCCTGAAGTCAGCAGCCTGATCTTTTATATGTTCTCGCTTGTAACCCATCCTTGCGTTTATGTCCAGAATATGCTCACTCATCCAGTGTTGCCAATCCTGAAAGACTGAGGCATAAGGTGCTGTTGCCTCAAAATTTTCGTTATGAATCGTGCCCCAGCTTGTTGTATCGGCTGATACTACGACATTAGGTTTTTCACTTATTATTGTTATATAAACCTTTTTCAGAAATGCCGTTACTTGTTCTCTTCGGAATCGACTCCATAATCTGTCGTCTGGTTCGGGTTTATTTTGCCTCTCATAGAGTTTCTGAAATCTTTTCAGACTGATTTTGTTGTAACCCCATTCTTTGCCAGGGTAACGGATATAATCAAAGTTCACTCCATCGATGTCATAATTTTTGACCACATCCATAATGACGCTAATTGTGTAATCTATGACTGCTGGTACTCCGGGATCGAAAAATATTTTTCCATCAAAGACCTTTTTACCATCGTAACTTTGTGTAATCCATTCAGGATGTTTTGCGACAATGTGATTGGGATTGGATTTGATGGCTGCATCAAGATCCTTTTTCCCGATATCCATCACTTTGTAAATAACGAACCAGGCGTGTACTTCGATATATTTCTTTCCATCGGAAGTATCGTGAGCTAATTTGATTATGTGTTGGAGAGGATCATAATCGGGTGAGTCATCAATATTGGTTGCTCTCGGTTCATATTTGGATTTGTAGTAGGCATCAGCCAATTTTCTTATTTCTACGGTGACTGTGTTTATATTATATTTTCTACAATCTGATATGAGTTTTTGAGCTTCGGATCTGTTCAGAAATCCGTGATTGTAACTATCAATCCAGATTGCTCGATATACACCATCTTTTTTGCTCCTGTATTGGCTTGCTAATGATGAAAATTGACTAAAACAAAAAAGTGTTATCAAAAGAACAGAGAATATCAAAGCGTGGAATTTTTTTGTTAGGAACATATTTGGTCTCCTGATTGGAATGTTTAATTACTTCAATAATTGAGTGAGTTCTGTCAAGACCGTTTTAAGGAAACATAAATCGATTGCAGTTTAGTTTGTTTAATGATAAAGACTTTATGTAATTTGTTGGAACATTCTTTCGTGTTTGTTGTCCATAATTAGTGAAATTATTTTAGTAACTGAAAGAAAGGAGTTTCAAATGTCTAAGATAATAAGGTTATTACTCTCCTGTTGTTTAATAACAATCCTACTTCTTATTTTTTCTATGTCCTTTTCGGAACCAGAAAATCCTGACACACATTTCAAGGAAGCGGAAAAGTTTTTCAAGGAGCATACCTATAAAAGGGCTTATGAAGGCTATGAAAGGTTTCTCAAGTATGCTCAGGAAGATGATAAGCGAATTCCTATGGCGAGAGATAATGCGTTAATTTGTTTATTCAAACTAAACAAGTATTCAGAAGCGGAAAAGTGGGCAAAGAAGATTATCGAAGATTACAAAGGAACGATTTGGGAAGGTAAGGCGCATCATACTTATGCAAATGTGCTAACGAAATGGAAAGGTGGGAATGTAGCACAAGAGATTTATAACGAATTTAACAAGGCAAGAGAGATTTTTCTGAACAGAGGTGATAAGGCTCTGAAAGATTATGTCAATGCGAGTTTTGATTTCGCTGATTTCGTGAAGAAATATTACTATCATAAGAGAGATGAATTGGCGGGGATATATGATGACATTTACAATCACTCGGATGATGCAGAAGATCGTGCAAAGGCTCTACTGCAAAAGGCTTTCTCGTGTGATGTATCTATAGATTATTGGAAAGAGAGAAATGAGGCTAAATTAGATATATTCAAAAAGCTCCTGGCAGAATTTCCAAAAACAGAATCTGTTCCGGAAGCAACTTTCGAAACCGCTAAAATATATGAATATAAGAAGAAATTTTTGGATGCCTTAGATTACTATGAAAAGGTAATCAATAAATTCCCTGAGCATAAATTTGTTGATGATGCAAAAAATAGAATTAAAGAAATCAAGGCGGAGCAATTAAATAT
>CAZYWQ010000196.1:0-5879 GCA_964651675.1 uncultured Candidatus Sumerlaeota bacterium
GGCTGGAGCTGGTGTAGGAGTGGGAGCAATTTCTGGTTCGGCAACAGGTGCAGGAGTAGCTGCAGGAGTTGGTGCTGGTGGTGTGGGAACTTCTGGCGATACCGCTGGCGTTGGTGCAGGGGCTTCAACCGTTGGTGTCGTCGGAACAGTCGGGGATTCCGGTTGAGGAGTTGTTGCTTCTGGTGTTGGTGTAGGAGTAATTTGTTCTACGATTGGTTTTGTAACTGTTATAACTTCTTTTAAATCATCCACATAACCACCATCGTACTTTCTGTTTGGCCCAATAACAACAAGCACAGCGTACTGAGCATCGGAGAATGGACTCCTATTTACAGCATAATAGATTCTTGATCCCCAAGTATCGACAAATATGCTATCATCCGTTATATAAGGGCCTTTCCATCCCTCGAGTTGAGGATTTACCATCAAGGACATAAACCAATTTTCGCTATCTTCGGGAAAGAATCCTGTATCATAAGTATATTCGAGAATAGCGGCTTTTATCTTTTTTAAATTGGCGAGCATTCTTGCTTCAGGTGGTTCTGGTTCAAAATAAGTTTTGGTTGATGGTTCTTCTTCGGATGGTTTCGATTCTTCGGCTGTGGTTTCAGAAGAAATTTCTTCTGCTTTTTCTTCAACAGGAGTTATGATAACAGCGGGAGATTCTTCTTCTGCTGCTTCTTTAGGCGGTGCCAAAGGTTTTTTCTTTTCTATTCTAATTTTATCTTCCTCATATATTACATCAGAAATCTGGTTACGCGGTATCTTTAATAATATTCCAGATTTTTCTTCTATAACACTAACACTATCTTCTTCGTCACTAATGATATCCACCTGCATTCTTCTTCCATTTCTCATCAGAATTTCATCGCAAAAACAAAATAACGAGGAGATGAGATATAGTAACACGAAACATATATACAGCTTGTTCCATTTCCCAAAAAGAACTGAAATCATCGCTACTCCTCCAATACAGTTTTTTAATGATTAAATATAAAGTAATAAATCTATATTAACAAATCAAGTAAAATAAATAATGGTCGCAATATAAAGCACAATCTCATAATTTCTTTAACAAATCCAGTATAAGCGGTGTCAAATAAATTTCTTTGTGAGATATAAATAGGACTTGACTTATAATCGCAAGGTTAACTACTATTAGTATATTAACAGATAAGATGATTTAAACTAATAATCTTTCAAAAAATTTTTAAGCGAGGATATACAATGCCTTTAGTTGGAAGATCGTTAGGAGAAATGCTTCTCAAAGATGGTGTGATAACCCAAAAGCAACTCGATGAGGCTATGGAGAAGCAAAAGAAAACCGAGAGATGCCTTGCGAGAATCTTTGTAGATATGAACATTATTACCGAAGTTCAAAAGATTAATTTCCTTAAAAAGAAGTTGAATCTAAGGGTTGTTGACCTTGAGAAAGAGGATATTGATGTAAATGCTGTGAAGACAATTCCCAAAAACACAGCAGATAAGTATCATATTTTTCCTTATAATTTTGAGGAAGGGCGACTACTGGTCGCTATGGATGATCCAACCGACATCTTATTGTTGGATACACTGGAGACTCAAACAGGATACCAGATAACTCCAGTACTTACTCATATTGCAAGTATCGACAGTCTTATAAATAAATATGCCGAAAGATTAATAGATAACGAGATAACTCAATTAGAGATGCCTCTTTTGGGTAGAATTATTAAGTCCCTGATTACAGTTTTAATTCTGCTCGTACCTGGAGGTATTTTGTACTGGTTATTGAAAGTGAGCAAACAGATACAAAATTTATTTAGTTCTATTAGTCATTTTGAGAGATTTCTTTATATTTTTATTATCTGGGCATTCTGGGCTATTATTGTTTTTTATATTAATGGTTTAATCTTCAGCAAAGAGAAACGCATTATTTAATCTTTTTGATATGCTTTATGATAATCACCCTCCTAAAAACGATGATAATTTCTCCAGGAAAATCTACACAATTGTTATTATTGTAGCGATTGTTTTTTTTATTTTTTTGCTTCGCCTAATTTTTCTGCAACTTGTCAAAGGGACTAAATACTTTGATTATTCCCAGAATAATCGCCTTTACACAAAGAGAATATTGGCTCCCAGGGGTTCGATATTCGATAGAAAAGGAAAACCGTTAGTATATAGTCTGATTAAGTTTGTAGTAACAATCAAACCTGCCTATACACGGAGTAGCTACATCAAGCAAGCCCTGAGCTTCCTCAATCGAAATCTTGATAAAGAATATGATTTTTCAAGAAGAGAGTTAATGAGGCGCAATTATGTAGTTGATAATAATCTTTCGATGGATGAGGCAATTAAAATCTTAGAGAGATCGGATTTGCCTGAGTATCTGGATGTTGATTTTAAATTTCAACGAAAATATGCTGAAGGTGAAAATGCCTCTCAATTCATTGGTTATATCGGAAAAATTTCTGCTCAAAGACTTGATCACTTTCTCTCTAAGAATTACGATATAGATGAGAATGTTGGAATTGATGGCGTGGAACTTTTTTATGAGGATTATCTTCATGGTAATCCGGGGATGGAGACATTTGTTGTGGATGCCCGGAGGAATTTTAAGGGGAATTATGATTCTATTCCGTCTCAATCAGGACATTCCATAACTTTAACTATCGATGAAGACATTCAAAAATTTTGTTATCAAGTGATGAATAGCGAATATGAAGAAAACGGATTTAGAGGCGTTGCATTAGTGATGAATCCGAAAGACGCTTCCATATTGGCTATGGTGAGTACACCATCTTATGATCCAAACATTTTTACTGCGGAGAAATCACTCGATGAGTTGGAAAAGGTGAAAAAAGATAAACCATTTTTGAATAGAGCTATCAGTGCTATATATCCGCCTGGATCGATTTTCAAAATCTTAATCGCTTACATTGCTCTCGAAAATAAACTTATCAGCGCTGATACGCAGTTTTATTGTAGTGGTAAATATTATCTTAAAAATTGGAACAAACCTTTTACCTGCTGGATATGGACGCAGTATGGAACAGGTCATGGTTATCAGAACATCATTCAAGCACTGAAAAACTCGTGTAATGTATTTTTCTACGAGCTTAGTAATTATGTAAGTAGCAGTGATTATTTGGAGGGTATGGAGTTATTCGGATTGGGTGACAGAATCGGGATAGATTTGCCCGGAGAAGCAAAAGGATTCATTCCAAGTAGAAAGTTGAAGGCGATGTCGAGAAGGGGTGGCGTTGATGGTGAAATACTGAATTTATTTATTGGTCAGGGACAACTCACCGTTACTCCCATCCAGATTGCTAATATATTTTGTGCCATAGCAAATGGCGGGAATTTGTATAAACCATACATCGTAAAACATATCGAGGATATCGATGGGAATATAATCCTGGAAACCGAACCGACACTAATCCGCAAAATTCCATTATCGTATGAAACGCGGAGAATATTGTTGGATGGACTTTTCAAGGTGGTTAATGAAAGAGGTGGAACTGCATACAAGTCAAAGTTCGACAAATCATATAAAATAGCAGGAAAAACAGGTACGGCTCAGAATCCGCATAAAGACCCACATTCCTGGTTTGTTGGTTTTGCACCGGTGGAAGATCCGGATGTTTTAATTCTTGTTTTATTTGAAAATGCCGGACATGGAGGTGATGTCGCCGCACCAGTTGCAAAAAAAATATTCGATTTCTATTATAATCCTGTGACTGATGATGAATCACCAGAAGAAGAGAAGGAACAAGCCGAACAACAGCCTTAAAACTTCTTTGAACAGAACGCTGTTCTTTTTCTACAAAAATAACACACACTTTTTATTTACGGTTTTTCAATATAGCATTTGCTATCAGTGCCTGTCCTAAGGATATACCGCCATCATTCGTCGGAATCTGTTTATGATGATAACAATTGAATTTATTGGCTCGTAATATTTCTGATGTTTTGGTCAGTAAATATCTGTTCTGCCAAACTCCTCCGGATAATACTACATTGTGGAGCCCTGTCGTTTTTCTTAACTCTTTACAAATAGTTGCAATTGTTTTTGCAAGTCCATTATGAAATTTCACTGAAATTACCTCTTTTTCGATATTGTTCTTTAAGTAATTCAATATTTATCTGATGATAATTCTCGTGTCTAAAATCAAAGACTTGTTCTCTTTGACTTTTTCAATAGGATAATACTTTTTTATGTTTTTGTTAGCGAGCATCTCTAATTCGATTGGAGCTTGAGCTTCATAGGTGTTCTCATCACATACTCGCAGAATCGAGGAAACCGCATCAAATAGCCTTCCGCAACCTGATGTTAAAGGTGTGTTGATTCTCTGTTTTATCATCGCGATAATGGAATGGATGAATTTATTATCGATTTGTTTAAGAAAATCAATTTTTTGACCGAACATATCTTCGCCGAATGTATCATAAAGATATGCGATTCCCATACGAGAGCATTCTTCGGATGCTTTATCGCCACCTGGCATCGGAACATAACGGATATGACCGACACGATCGAATGATTTATAATCAGCAACAAAAAATTCTCCACCCCAGATGTTGCCGTCGCTTCCAAGACCAATCCCATCGAATGAAACTCCGATTACCTTTCCGTTAATTTTGTTCTCTCCCATACAGCTTGCAATATGGGCAAAGTGATGTTGAACACGAAGATGGTTTTTTATTTTGTGTTTCTTTGAATAATCTCTTGCGAATATTGACGAGAGATAGTCTGGGTGCAGATCTGAGACAATAATCTCAGGTTCTATTAAAAACATTTTTTTGAAATGGTCGATTTCTTCTTCATAGAATTGTAAAGTCTGTTTGTTTTTCAGGTCGCCGATATATTGGCTCAAGAATGCGTAATTATCTTTTGTGAGACAAAAAGTATTTTTGAGTTCAGCTCCACAGGCAAGAATCTGAGGAAATTTATTCTTAAGCAGTATAGGTAATGGTGCATATCCTCTTGCCCTTCTTGGTATGACTGCATCATTTTTTACGACAGTTGCAATGGAATCGTCGCAACGCGTATTAATATCACGATTATAATTGAGAAAGTAATTTGTTATCTTGCCAAGTCGCTCAACAGCTTCATCATTGTCGATTGACAAAGGCTCATCCGCCATATTTCCGCTTGTCATTATGAGAAGTTTTAGAGAGTCCGAGAATATGAGATAATGAAGTGGTGTATAAGGAAGCATCACGCCGAGATAATTCGTATTTGGAGCAATTTCGTCAGGCAAATAGTGGTTTTCTCTTTTTTTGAGTAAAACGATTGGTCTTTGAGGAGACTCAAGCAATTGTTTCTCCGCATTGTTTACATAACAGAATTCCTTTATTGTTTTCACATCTTTTGCCATTAGTGCGAAAGGTTTGAATGGGCGAAATTTTTTCCTGCGTAGTTCAGTGATTGACTTTTTACTCAGTGCATTACAAGCCAGATGAAATCCACCCAATCCTTTGATAGCAACAATCTCGCCTGCCTTGAGCAGTTTGATAGTTTCTTTGACCGGATCATCGCAGGTTGTTTTCTTTTTGCCTTTGAACAATGAAACCGATGGACCACAAATTTCACAAGAATCAGGCTGTGCATGATAACGTCTATCGTCTACGGTCGTATACTCCTTGAGACAATCTGGACAAAACTTAAATTTTTTCATAGTTGTTTTGTTTCGGTCGTAAGGCGTGTCGATAATAATTGTGAATCGTGGACCGCAATTTGTGCAATTTATGAATGGGTATCGATAGCGCCTGTCATTTTTGTCGAAGAGTTCATTTAAGCAGTCCTTGCAGATGCTAATATCGGGAGAAATAAGGACATAGCGACCCTTTTCAGTCTTGCTCTCTTTGATTGAGAAAGAAGTATAGCCTTTTAG
>CAZYWQ010000197.1:0-5878 GCA_964651675.1 uncultured Candidatus Sumerlaeota bacterium
ACCTAAAGCAACCAGAAAGACCGAAATAATACTCAAATAACTAATCGATAGAAATTCCACCATATAATTTATAAAATTTATTCCAATGCGTAACAAAACGACCGAAAAGTTTTTCGTAATAAATTTAAGAGCAGGCTCATACTCCTTTAAATAGCCCTGTGCCATCTCATCCTGGATATTGAACACAATAAAATGAAATGATTGAACGGAATAAAAAGGATTACTATGAACAACAGCAACCGCCGTAAACCAAGGTATTAAAAGACCAATAACAATTACTAAATAGTAAGGGATTAAATCTGTTTTTTTCATAAAAAATAACGCACAAATAACAGCAAAAAAAATCACGACAGCAGTCGGTCTGACAAGATAAGCAAAAGCCGTCAATATTCCTAAAACCACAATCCATTTTTTATCCACATTATAAGAAAAAATAATTAGAATCAGCAGTAAAAACAAAAAATAAAGCTGTTCACTCAATGGAAAAATCGCAGACATAATCATATTCGGATTCAGCATCACAACCAATGCTGTCATCAATGAAACGAGTCTATTTCCAAACAATCTCTGGGCATAATAAAAAATCAATAAAACATTTACTCCAGCTAACACTATGTTGACAAACAAAATGAAAAATAAGGACTGTCTAATGAGAAACAATAGAGATAAAAAGAGTGGATAAACAGGGGGTCGTTCTGCGATAGCAGACCTGATTACAGGATACTGATCAAAAAAATGCCATCTAACAGATATCGTAAAACCCTTTCCTGAAACAACATTCCTCGCTATATTAATATAATCAACACCATCAGGAGTAATATTGTCAGAAAAAATAAATGGAAGGTATGAAAGAATTGTAAGAACAAATAAAACTATATAAAATAATATTAATTTACCTTGAGATTCTGCAGGATTAGATATCTTGTTCATATCGTTAAAAGAACTAATTTTGTGATTCCCAAAATTCTATTAACGATATTTTTTATATCTTATTTAAGTCAAGGAATTTATAAAGATACTTACATTACAACTTGACTGCTAAAACTCAATCAAGTAAATGTAGTTATTTTCTTATAATATACAATCATAATAGATATATAATCTCCGAGTTGAGAATCATAGGAGCAAATAATGAAAAAACACAGAATAATAGTAGTCGATGACGAAATTGATATTCTAAAAGTTGTCGAAACCACACTAAAGGATGAATATGAAGTTCTTCCTTTAAGTGACAGTACTGAGGTAATACCCAATTTAGATAAGTTTAATCCTGATTTATTAATCATCGATATAATGATGCCTACATTAAGCGGTTACGAGATATGCGAAATCATTAGAAATAACACGAACTATTATGATATGCCAATTATTTTTATGACATCTTTTACTGATATAGGCTCAAGGCGAGAAGTATTTAAAATCGGAGGATCCTATCTCATTGAAAAACCTTTCGACACAGAAAAAATGAAAAAAGCGGTACATCTTATCCTTCAACTCTGGGAATTGAAAAAGAAAGAATGATTTTTTATGCCAGAAAAAAGATACAGAAAAAATGTCGCCGCTATTATCATCAACAAAGATAAAAAAGTCTTAATTGCAGAAAGGAGTGATTTCCCAAACTCATTTCAATTTCCTCAAGGTGGAATTGACGAAGGTGAATCTGAAGAAGAAGCGATCCTGCGTGAATTAAAAGAGGAATTGGGGACAGATAAATTCAAGATAGTTCACAAAAGCGACAAGACCTACAGATATGATTTCCCGAAAGAAGTGAAAAAAAAGTTCAATTATGTATATGATGGTCAGGAACAACGATTTTTTTTGATAAGATTTTTAGGGAATGATGATGATATCGATCTGAATCAATCAAACAATGAGTTCATATCATATAAGTGGGTAGCATTTTCAAAAGATATCTCTAAAAACATCATCGAATTTAAAAGAAAAGTATATGAGGAAGTATACGACGATTTTGAAAGTATTATTAATAATAATTAAAAAATAGAATATTTAAAAACTGTAATCGAATCTACATAAGTGAAACCTACATTATGAAAAACTGTAATCAGAAAATAAAAAACGAAGGTGGTTACTATGTGGGAATATTCTGAAAAAGTCAAAGACCACTTTTTGAATCCAAGAAATGTCGGCGAAATACCCGATGCTGATGCTATTGCAGAAGTCGGCAACATTGCCTGCGGTGATGCGTTAGTTCTTTCTCTTAAAATAGATAAAAAAACGGATAAAATAATCGATGCAAAGTTCCAGACCTTCGGTTGTGCAAGTGCTATTGCATCCTCTTCAGCACTGACCGAGATGATTAAAGGATTGACTTTGGATGAAGCATTAAAAATCACTGATTCGGATATAGCCGATTATCTTGATGGTCTACCAGAGGCAAAAATGCACTGCTCAGTTATGGGGAAAGACGCATTAGAAGCAGCAATCAATAAATATCGTGGAATAAAAATGGAAAAAGATCACGAGGATGAAGGGAAAATCGTATGCACTTGTTTTGGAGTAACGGATAAAAAAATCCTTAGAGTCATCAAAGAGCATAATCTCAAAACTGTCGAACAGGTAACTGCTTATACCAAGGCTGGTGGCGGATGCGGAGGATGCATACCCGATATCGAAGATCTACTTGCTCAGGTAAATTCCGAAAAAGCTGCTTCTTCCAAAGAAGAATCCAAACCCAAAAAACTCACCAACATCCAAAAGATAAAAATGATTCAAGAAGTTATAGACAATGAAATCAAACCAATGTTGCAAAAAGACGGTGGAGATATCGAACTAATCGATATTAATGGAGACAAAGTTCTTGTGGCTTTACGAGGTTCCTGTTCGCAATGTGTTGGTGCCATTACGACACTAAAACTTTTCGTTGAGAAAAAGCTAAGGGAATATGTCTCTGATTCGATTTTCGTGGAAGAGGTGAAGGAATGAATACAATTTATATGGATAACAATGCTACAACAAAGGTCGCACCAGAAGTCCTTGAATCGATGATGCCTTTTTTCAAAGACCTCTATGGAAATCCATCTAGTATGCATAAATTTGGTGGGCAAGTAGCAAGAAATATCAATATTGCACGAGCAAAAATCGCTAATTTAATTGGTGCTAATCCAATTGAAATTGTTTTTACAAGTTGTGGAACAGAAGGCGATAATTTCGCCATTCGTGGTGTACTGGAAGCATACCCAGAAAAAAAACATATTATTACCACAAAAGTCGAACATCCTGCTGTTAAAAACACCTGTGAATATATGGCTAAAAAAGGATATCTTCTGACAGAATTATCCGTAAACAAAGAAGGTATACTTGATTTGGACGAATTACGAGAGGCTATCCGAGAGAACACAGTTTTAGTCACTATAATGTATGCGAATAATGAAACAGGTGTGATTTTTCCAATCGAAGAAATTGGCAAAATAGTCAAAGAACACAACATAGTCTTCCATGTGGATGCAGTGCAAGCCGTTGGTAAAATACCCATCAATCTTAAAGATAGCACAATAGACATATTAACTCTATCCGGACATAAACTTCACGCACCTAAAGGTATCGGAGCTCAATTTATCCGAAGAGGAACAAAAATCAGACCGTTTGTAATTGGTGGACATCAGGAAAAAGGAAGAAGAGGTGGAACAGAAAATGTACCATATATAGTTGGTCTTGGAACTGCTTGTGAATTAGCTGCAAAGAATATGGATAAAGAAAATATCTATGTCAAAAAACTTAGAGATAAACTTGAAAGCAACATCCTCGAAAACACACCTAATTCAAGATTGAACGGACATAAAACAAATCGCCTACCAAACACAACCAATATTAGCTTCGAATATGTTGAAGGAGAAGCCATCTTACTCCATTTGGACAAATTTGGAATATGCGCATCCTCGGGTTCAGCCTGCACTTCAGGTTCATTAGAACCATCTCATGTCTTAAGGGCAATGGGAGTTCCTTTTACAGCTGCTCATGGTTCTGTAAGATTTAGTCTGAGCATCTATAATACAGAAGAAGAAGTCAACTTCGTTGTTGAAAAAGTTCCACCAATCATAAAAGAACTGCGTGAAATCTCTCCATTCGGAAAAAGAGAATTGAAAGAAAGTTTAAAAAAATAGGGAAGAGTTATGAAAAATATCCAGAAAGTAGCATCGATTCTCAGGAATAAAGATAATTTCTTATTATGTGGACATTCCAGACCTGATGGTGACTGCATCGGTTCACAGATGGGTCTTTATTTACTACTAAAAAATATGGGTAAAAAAGTTACTCTCTTAAATTATGGTCCTATTCTCGAACACTATAGCTTCGTTCCAGAAATTGGTGAAATGAATTCCTCTATTCCCGACGGCACCAAAATTGATTATACAATCTGTGTAGATTGTGGAGACCTTGAGAGAGTGAGTGAGGATTTTCAGCCTGTTGGTTATGTCATTAATATAGACCATCACCTTACAAATGAAAGATATGGTGACTTGAATTATATCGATAAAACCGCCGCAGCAGTCGGTGAATTAATCTATAATATCGCAAAGGAGTTAAATGAGAAAATCACACCTGATATTGCTACTTGCATCTATCTTTCGATTATGGCTGACACAGGTTCGTTCAAATATTCGAATACTTCTCCCAAAACCTTCAGAATATCTGCCGAATTGCAAGAAGCCGGCGCTGACATTGGTAGTGTCGCTCAGGAATACTATGAAAATATATCAAAAAAATCACTTAAAGTTATAGCCTATACCTTTGATAATTTGAATTTTATGTATGACGATATGGTGTGTTGGGTTGAATTTCCCAAAGACATTTACAATGATTTTGAACTCGAAATGGAAGAACCAGAAGACCTCATCAATATGTTAAGGAGTATAAAAGGAGTCGAGGTTGCTATCATTTTCAGAGAAAAAACAGATAATGATGTCAGAATTGGATTCCGTTCAAAAGGCAAGATAAATGTCAGTCAATTGGCTGGAAATATTGGTGGAGGAGGTCATTCCCGTGCAGCAGGAGTAACAATCCACGCACCTCTTGATCAAAGCAGGGAAATAGTATTCAATGAATTGGCAAAATTTATGTTGGAATTAATCCCTTCCAAGTAAAACCAAATCCTTTACAAACATAATCGTTTATATCATAACTCTTCTATAAGATAATTACAATGCCAATCAAAATCAACCTTCGGAAATATGAAATTATAGTAATAAGATTTTTGCTATTGTTTGTAACCGTTTATTTACTCACATCAAATATCCATTCACAGGTTATCGAAGAATGGATTGCGAGATACAATGGTCCCCAAAGTGGCAGTGATAACGCATCCGCAATCACAATAGATAATTCAGCCAATATATATGTTACCGGTGGAAGTGATTTTTCACTTTCAAGCTCTTCTGGAAACTTTGCCACTATAAAATATAATAGCCAGGGTGTCGAACAATGGATTGCTATATACAATGGATCTGGATATGCTACAGATTATGCTTATGATATTGTTGTTGATTCTAAAGACAATGTCTATGTTACTGGATACAGTTCTGTTTCAGAAACCTTAAGCGATTATGCAACTATTAAATACCTTTATAATGGTTCACAAAGATGGGAATCAAGATATAACGGACCCAACAATGATAATGATTATGCAAGTGCCATCGCAACGGACAATTTGGGCAATGTATATGTCACAGGGAGCAGTAAAAGCTCCGAAACAGGATGGGACTATATAACGATTAAATACGATGGAGCAGGAGTTCAACGATGGGCAGCAAGATATAATGGATTAGCAAATGGTGAAGATAGAGCTTCTGATATTACATTAGATAGTTTTGGCAATGTGTATGTTACAGGATACAGTCAAAGTTCTGGAACGGATTATGAC
>CAZYWQ010000198.1:0-5854 GCA_964651675.1 uncultured Candidatus Sumerlaeota bacterium
GAGTGAGACAAACAAAGTAAAATTGATGAAAGTAATGGAAGAATATGAATTAATCGTTTAGGAATAATTATGCTGAATGAAGATACAGTTTTAAATACAGAGAAAAAAGGGAATCGACGATATACAGTTACAGAACTGACTCTCAAGATAAAATCAATTCTTGAGATGGAGATTGAAAGAGTCGAAGTCGAAGGGGAATTATCCAACTTTCGTGTTTCTCCAGCAGGACATACTTATTTTTGTCTTAAGGATGAGAACGCACTCATTAATTGCGTTATGTTCCGCAATGCCTTTTCCAAGGTTGGTTTCTCACCCAAAGATGGAATGTCGGTTGTTGTAAAGGGAAGAATCAGCGTTTATGAAGTAAGAGGATATTATCAGGTTATTGTCAATGTTATGGAAGAAGCAGGACTGGGTGAGTTGTATAAGAGATTTATGCAGTTGAAGGAGAAGTTGGAGAAGGAAGGCTTGTTCGATGAGAAGTATAAAAAGAAGATACCATTTATGCCGACGAAGATTGGTGTAGTAACATCTCCGACCGGTGCTGCAATCAGGGATATTATTAATGTCATTAGCAGGAGATTTGCGAATTGCCACATTATCCTTTATCCATCAAGGGTTCAGGGAGATGAGGCACCACCTGAGATTATTTCTGGGATTGAGAATTTTAATAAAATCAAGAATGTGGAAGTAATAATTGTAGGAAGAGGAGGAGGCTCATTAGAGGATTTGTGGGCATTCAATGATGAAGGTGTAGCAAGAGCCATATTCAAATCGAAGATACCGATAATTTCGGCAGTTGGTCACGAACGAGATTTTACGATAGCAGATTTTGTTGCTGATTTAAGAGCACCTACACCTTCTGCTGCTGCTGAATTAGTCGTCGAAAACGCCGCTGATCTTTTTAAAAAACTGAATTCTTTCAACATTAGATTAGATAATACCATTAGGTCTCATTTGGATTTAAATAAGGCAAATTTATTGCAACTTACAGGAAGCTTTGTATTTAAGCGTCCCTTTGAAAGAGTTCTTCAACTTCAACAGAGGATAGATGATTTGAATATGAATCTGAATCATACCATAGATAGCACCATTACCGAATATAAACATAGTTTGAGCAATTTATCAGTAAAAGTACTATCTTTTTCACCGTTGAATCGTCTGCGAAATCAGTTAGATAGATTATATCATATCAACAATAGATTAAATACATCGATGAATGTTTTGATAAATTCTGCAAAACAGGGCTTGAAAACTCTGATTGGGAAGTTATATGCTTTAAATCCGAAGGCAATTTTGAATCGTGGTTACAGTATTTTCATCTCAAAAAGAAAGAAAAAGGCTATTACGGATAGTAAGGATGTGAAAGTAAACGATTTTGCCAATGTTATTTTCCACAAAGGTGAGATCGAAGTAATGGTCAGCAATATCCTTAATGGTCAACAGATGTTTGATTTTATGGTTGAGGAAGATGGCGGAGAAGATTGAGAATCTTAGGGCTAATGTTTCATAATTTAATTTCAAAAATATAAATCATTTTTTTGTTGTGTTTAGTATAAATTATCAGTTAATATAAAAGAGAGAAACAATGGCGAAGAAGACATCGAAAAAATTTAACTTTGAAAAGTCCCTTGAGGAACTTGAGAAGATTGTTGAGAAATTGGAGGAGGGCAATGTTCCTCTTGAGGAATCTGTCAGCCTTTTTGAGAAAGGCAAGGCACTGTGTAGTCAATGTATGAAAAAACTTACAGAGGTTGAAAAGCGGATTAGCGTTATTGTTGAAAAGGAAAAGGGGAAGGTTGAGATAGAAGATTTTAAACCTGAGGACGAGGAGTCTGATGAAGAAGAATAATAGTCGAAAATCAGATAGGATATTGAAGCTTATCGACTCACCGGCTGACTTGAAGAAATTGTCTTTATCTGAACTCGAAACTCTCGCTGATGAAGTAAGAGAATTTATCCTGAAAAATGTTTCTGTTACAGGTGGGCATCTGGCTTCTTCTTTAGGTACTGTGGAACTTACAATTGCCTTACATTATGTTTTTAATACTCCGAAAGATAAATTTATTTGGGATGTGGGTCATCAAACCTATAGCCATAAGATTTTAACAGGACATGCGAGTACGGCTATATCTGCGGCTTTTGGAATAGCTTGTGCAAGGGATTTCCAGAAAAAAAACTATAAAGTGATTGCTATTATCGGAGATGGTTCACTTTCCGGAGGTCTTGCTTACGAAGCAATGAATAATATAGGAGAGCTGAAAAAGGATATCATTCTTGTTCTTAACGATAACAAGATGAGTATTTCGAATAATGTCGGTGCGATGAAAAATTACCTCAACAAATTGATAACAGGCGATTTTTATAATGTGGCTAAGGATGATCTGGAAGATTTTTTAAGCAAGGTCTCAATTGGAAAAAAGGTAATAAATTTAACTCACAAAATAGAAGGTGTCATAAAAGGATTGATTGTTCCTGGTGTAATTTTCGAGGAGATGGGATTTCGCTATATCGGTCCGATAAATGGTCATAATATAAAAACACTTATTGATAGATTTCAGAAAGTCAAACAATTCAAGGGTCCTCTGCTCATTCATATTTATACGACTAAAGGAAAAGGATATAAGCTGGCTGAAGAAGATCCGACATTTTTTCATAGTGCACCAAAATTCGAAATAGATGAGGGAAAACCAACTCAGACAGGTGAAACTTACACATCGGCCTTTGGGAAAACTATTTGTGAACTGGCAAAACAGGATGAAAAGATTATTGCCATAACAGCAGCAATGGCTCCTGGAACAGGATTGGTGGAGTATTCCGAGCGTTTTCCTGATAGATTTTTTGATGTCGGAATAGCTGAAGCTCACGCAGTTACATTTGCTGCTGGACTTGCTTCTCAGGGTTTGAAACCTGTCGTTGCAATTTATTCCACATTTTTACAACGGGCTTTCGATCAGATTATCCACGATGTATGTCTTCAAAATTTACCCGTTAAATTTGCCCTTGATCGAGCTGGTGTGGTTGGTGAGGATGGACCAACTCATCATGGTGTTTTCGACCTTTCTTATCTTAAGATGATTCCCAATATGGTTCTTATGTCGCCAAAAGATGAAAGAGAACTCCAGGATATGCTCAAGACAATGATCGAATACAATGATGGACCAATAGCTGTGAGATATCCGAGAGGGAAAGGTACTGGTGCGGCATTAAAGAGTAAATTTAATGTTATTCCTATTGGAAAAGGAGAACTTTTAAAAGAAGGTAGTGATGGGACCATATTTGCAATAGGGAAAATGGTTGAGTTTGCGTTAAAGGCAGGAGAATTGCTTAAACAAGAAGGATTAGATTTGAGTGTGGTTAATATGAGATTCGCAAAACCAATCGATAAAGAATTGGTGCTTAAACAATCTGCCAAGTCGGAATTTCTTTTCTCGGTTGAGGATAATGTGACTGAAGGCGGCTTGGGATCAAGTATACAGGAAGTTATTAATGAAATAAATGGAAAGAAAAAAGTATTACATATTTTAGGATTTCCTGATAAGTTTATCGAACACGGTAACTTAGATATTTTGTATTCTAATTATGGATTATCTCCCGAGAAGCTTTGTGAATTTATTAAAGGTGTTATCAAATCCTCTACGAAAGTAAGTTCAGAAAAATAATTTTTCAAGAGATTTAAAGCAAATAGATTAACAAATTACTGACCATTCACCGCAGATGCACGCCGATGTTCATTGGTTTTTATGCGTTCATCTGCATTTTTTTCCTATAGTGACAAGTGAGTTTAGTCAACCATAACAATAACTTGTAGCGGTCGCATTTATGCGACAATTAAGTTTGATAAATCAAACCGCTACACTTTTAGTTGAGTATACATATTTATGGAAAGACTGGATAAGATATTATTCGATAGAGAACTGGTGGAAAGTCGTGAGAAGGCAAAAGCACTTATAATGGCAGGTCTCGTAAAGGTCGACGGTGTTATCCAGACGAAAAGCGGTCATAAAATTCCTGAAGATTCTGAGATAGAGATTTTGGGTGATGAGCATCCTTATGTCAGTCGTGGCGGTATGAAATTAGAAAAAGCGATTAAAGAATTTTGCATAAATTTAGAAAATAAAACTGTCCTTGATATAGGTGCTTCGACAGGTGGATTCACTGATTGTGCCTTACAATCAGGTGCAAAAAAAGTTTATGCGACGGATGTCGGTTACGGTCAACTTCACTATAGACTCAGAAAAGATAGTCGTGTTGTTATAATTGAGAAATTTAATGCACGCAATATTGATGAAGATACTTTGCCTGAAAAAATGGATGTAATCACAATTGATGTATCATTTATCTCTCTGTCGAAAATTATACCTTCCGCAACAAAAGTATTGAAGGATGGTGGTGCAATAATTTCCCTCATTAAACCTCAATTTGAGACCGAAAAAAAATATGTTGAAAAAGGTGGGGTGGTGAGGAAAAGTAGCACGCATAAGATGGTTTTGAATAGTGTCGTAGAGGTAATGAACGCTAATTATCTGTCAATCAGAGGACTCATTAAATCACCGATTAAGGGACCATCAGGTAATATTGAGTTTTTAATGTATTCCCGATATAAAGATAAATCAGAACCTTTGATAAATTTAACTGATTTAATAGAAGATGTGATTAAAAAATGACTGTAAAAACATTAGGAATAGTTGGAAATAAATATAAACCGGAAGTTTTTGAAATTGTCAAAGAGCTTCTTAATGTCGTCAAGAAAGAAAAACTCAATATTATATTACACAGTGATTTAAAACAGATTGCGGATAAAAGTTCTGTTAACACTTCAGTTGGTGATGTTAAGGAAGCTGATATTATTTTGATATTTGGCGGTGATGGAACACTACTTTATTTTGCAAGGCACTTATATCCCTGTACAAAACCTGTTTTACCTGTCAATTTAGGTTCTCTTGGCTTTCTTGCACATTCAAATCCCAAAGAAATCATCAATTCTTTAAAATATGTTCTTGAAGGTAATTTTAGCATCATTGAACGGATGCTGATGTGTATCGAAATTGATAAGAAAGACAAAACTACAGGTCCATTTTATGCTTTGAATGATGTTGTTGTTACAAGAGGTATCTTTGCAAATGTTTTGGATTTGAATATATATGTAGGAGAAAAGTACACAACGACTTACCAGGCTGATGGAATAATTATTTCGACACCAACAGGCTCAACGGCTATTTGTTTGTCTGCTGGTGGTCCGATAGTACATCCAAAAATGGAGGCATTTGTTGTATTGCCAATATGCCCACATACACTTTCGAACAGACCTCTCGTTTTACCGACAGATGATAAGATTTCTGTTCATATAATGCCAAGTCGTCCTACGGAGAAAAATTTTATTCTTTCAATTGATGGTCAGGAAGAGCACAAAATCAATCACGGCGACAAAGTTAATGTAACTAAAGCTAAAGAAAAACTGAAGGTGATAACTTTACCGAATGAGGACTATTTCAAAATTCTCAGAACTAAACTCAAATGGGGTGGAGCTAATGATATATAATAGTGGTCGCATTTATACGACGAGTATGTTTGATAAACCAAACAGGTACAAGAAACATCACATTACAAACATATTAGTAATCTTATTGTTATTTACTTTTTGTATTTGTTATTCATTTGCTGACGATGATCTGATATGTTTTAAAAATCCCTTTAAGAAAAAAAATACTGAAGCAACAGTATCAAAAGAAACAAGAGTTTCGAAATCTCCTTCTGATTTAAAAAAAGAAATAGAATATTATTCTCTTATGATGAGAGCTTCTTATTATGAGCAAACTGATCAGACAGACTTGGCAATTGAAGAGCTTCTGAA
>CAZYWQ010000199.1:0-954 GCA_964651675.1 uncultured Candidatus Sumerlaeota bacterium
A
Organism: uncultured Candidatus Sumerlaeota bacterium; assembly: GCA_964651675.1. Taxonomy (GTDB): domain Bacteria; phylum Sumerlaeota; class CAZYWQ01; order CAZYWQ01; family CAZYWQ01; genus CAZYWQ01. Next base: position 2 of record CAZYWQ010000199.1, read on the forward strand.
CTCTGGACTGTATCAATCGTTGTTTGACACTGTTTGGATATGAGCGTGTTTTAGTTGGAATGGCAATGCGAGATCCTGTTTTACTTCGTGCCTTTCAGCATCTATCTGATTTTTATTATGAGTATATGAAGCGTTTGTATGAAGCAGGTGACGGGAAAATAGATATTGCATATTTCGGTGAGGACCTTGGGACACAGAATGGTCCAAGAATTAGCATAGAGATGTATAAAGAACTGATTCAGCCCTTATGGAAGAGGCATATCGAAATGGCGAAGAAGTATAATTGCATCGTGATGCAGCATTCTTGCGGTTCTAACAGGGCTTTTTATCCTGAATTAATCAAGACAGGTGTTCAGGTTCACGACACCGTGCAAATCTATACAGCAGATATGGATCCTGTGGAAATCAAGAGAGAGTTCGGTGATAAGCTTTGTTTTCACGGTGGTATTAGTATTCAGCAGATTTTGCAATCAAAATCGAAGGAAGAAGTTGAGAATGAAGTAAAAAGGGTGATAAATGCATTGGCACCTAATGGAGGTTATATTTTTGCGCCTACACATTGGATTCAGTCTGGAACACCGATTGAGAATGTTTTAACAATGTATCAAACAGCAAAAGAGTATAGTACGGAATTTTATCGCAAAAGAAAGAGATTCATATGAAAAAAAGTAAGTTTTTATATTCTCCCAATGATATGGTGAATAGACCGCCTATTCCAGAGGATTGGTTAAACGCCATAATCAAAGGAGAACCCGAAATTTGTGAGTATATAAGTCAGTTAGCAATAAACAAAATCCAACCTGGTAAAAATGGAATCTACAGGATTGCTATCGACGCTCACTTAGGTGTAGATTGGAAGAGCTTAATATCCAATCTGGACAAGATTTTAAGATGGTGGAATTTGAAACCATCATTTTTCGACATTTCAAATTGTCTAAAGAGTGATAAGGGGA
>CAZYWQ010000199.1:964-5851 GCA_964651675.1 uncultured Candidatus Sumerlaeota bacterium
AGGTGATAGAGAAAATTATCCAACCTTATCTGCCTGATGATCCGATCTTTGGTCGTATTTATGAAGGGGAACTTATAGACTTTTTCGATGAAAAGAAACTCGATTCTTTAAAAAAGAAGCTTCAATCTTTTAAACAGAAAAATAAAACTCGCTCTTCATCAAATGTTTTTATCTGTCATGGAAGCGGATCAGCGATGAGTGGTTTGAAGAATCTTTTCGATGATGTAATTTACATTGATATGACACGAGAAGAGATTTTGAAGCGATTTAAGAAAGGCATTGTGAAGCCACTTGGTTCGGCTAATGCAGTCGAAAAAATCCCTAAGAAGAAGTCTGATGATGCACTCCCAGCCTATTTCAGCACGCGAAGTCTATATTACATCGATTATCCAGTGCTTGATAAACATCGAAAACAATTGCTCAATCAGATCGATTTTTATATCGATGGAAATTCTATCAATGAACCGAAATTGTTACCAGCCAATACATTTCATAAGATTTTAGATTTAGTTTCTTCTGGTCCTATCAAACCGAAACCATATTACGATCCAAGTCCCTGGGGTGGATTCTGGTTGAAGAGAGTCAGGCAACTGCCCAAGGAAATGGTGAATTGCGCCTGGAGTTATGATCTTATTGAGCCGGAAGCGAGTTTCTTGCTTGATTGCACTGAGACCCGCCTTGAGATTCCTTTTTCAGTATTAATTTCTACGAATCCTAAAAAAATTATGGGATCAAAAGGGACAGCAAAACTTTTTCAGGGACAATTCCCTATTCGTATCAATTATGATGATAGTTACGATGGCGGGGATATGGCACTGCAGTGCCATCCGAACAACACATACATCAAAAAACATTTTAACGAGCCATATCGTCAAGATGAAAGCTATTATATCGTGGATTGCAAATCGGATTCGAGGGTTTATCTTGGTTTAAAAGAAGATGTGGATATTGACAAATTTCGAAAGGCTGTAATTCGAGCTGAGAACGATAAAATACCATTTGACCACAATGAATTTGTAAACAGTATTCCGAGCAAAACAGGAGATTTATTCTTAATTCCAGCCGGAACATTACATGGATCAGGGAAAAATGAGACTGTTCTGGAAATTAGCGCTACCACATATCGTTATACCTTTCATTTTTATGATTTTCTTCGCCCAGGATTAGACGGAAAACTTCGAGCTATTCATTCTGAGCATGCGTTCAATGCATTAGAGACTTATAGAAAGTCACAATGGGTTGAGGAAAATCTGAAACAGAGACCGCGTTTATTACACAAGGGTAAAAATTGGGCGGAACATTTACTTGGCTCTCGGGAGGATATGTTTTTTGAAGTACATCGGTTTGAATTTGATCAGACCATTAGCGATAATACACAAGGCGAATTCCATTTATTAATATTAGTTGCTGGGAAGCGGATAAAAATTAAACCACATAAAATGCCTCAATTGGAAACAGAACTTCCTTTTTCCTGTTTGGTTCTGATTCCTGCTTCATTAGGGGAATATGAACTCGAAGCAATAGGTGGCGAACCTTGTAAGGTTGTTAAGGTGATTATGTCGTGAAAAAGAATCACAACATACCGTACGCCATTGGAGTTGATATTGGCGGTACATCCATACGATGCGGATTAGTCAGTCGAACAGGACTTATGCGTAGGAAATCATATCGTAAAGCACCTGTAAATTCAAAAGGTAGTGCTAAGAACATCCTCGATTCATTCTCAGGATCGATTCATAAGGCATTAATTCAAGCCAAGAAGGAAAAACTAAAACTTGATGGTCTTGGTATCGGGATGTGTGGTCCACTTGACTATGACAAAGGAATATCGTTAATGAAAGGTGTAGATAAATATGAAGCGTTGTATGGAATGAACTTAAAGAAGGAATTGCGAAAGCGATTGGATTTGGACAATACATTTGACATATTTCTCGAACCGGATTCGTGGGCATTTGCTCGTGGTGAAGCCTGGTTAGGAGCAGGAAAAGGTTATCATCGCATCCTTGCCGTAACACTCGGAACAGGATTCGGGTCTGCGTTTGTTGTTGATGGAGAACTTCTTTCCGATGGTCCTGGTGTGCCACCACCATACGGTTGGATCGGTAGTTTAACGTTTCGGAATGGTAAACTCGATGATTTTATTTCTAAAAGGGGGATTCTGAGATTGTACAAATCGATTGAGAAAAAAGTCGATGTAGAAAATATAGACGTGAAAGATATTGCCGTCAAGGCAAAAGCTGAGGATAAGGCGTGCTTAAGTGTGTTTAAAGAGTTTGGTAAATTACTTGGGAGTGCATTAGCATCAAGTATCAAGGAATTTGGAGCGGAATGTTTGGTTTTTGGTGGGCAGGTATCAAAGTCTTATAACTTATTCAAAGAACCATTAGTAAAAAAGTTGAAGGGATTGCCTACTCTGAAGAAAATTGCTGTTTCACACTCATTAAATTTCTCTGCCATAAAAGGTGCAGCATACCTCGTTTTCGTCAGAAAATCTATGAGAAAAATATAAAAAAATATTATACCCGAATAATGATAATTATGATATTGACAAATTATTTTTTTATGATAAAAAATCATTTGGCTTATTTTGATGCCTTAATTGAGAGTCCTATTGTTTTCCATATTTAATATATAAAACATGTGCTGAGAAGAATCTTTGCTTGACATAAGAGTGTATATACATTAGTAGTATCTTTGTTTAAAAAATAGTAACTGGTAAGCAAATGACAACATCATTAAAAAAAGGGAAAGTCGCATATAAGTACGCTCAGATAAAGACAGACCTATCTTTAAAAATCCTCAACGGAAGTTTAAGACCTCATCAAAGGATTCAGTCTCTTAATGAGATCACGCGACATTATCGGGTGAGTAAAATCACTGCACGAAGAGTATTGAATGATCTTGTCACAGAAGGATTGGTTTATTCCATTCGTGGCAAAGGTTCTTTTGTAGAAGATATTTCCAATTATCCCAAAGTTGATAAGCGAGGATTTAACAAGAATATTGGTGTTGTCTTTGAGAATGCAAACGATCCATTTATGTCTGATTTAATTAAAGGAATAGATGAAGAGACATTCAAACTCGGGATGCATATAAATTTATGTCTCTCGAACGATTCGTATGAGCGTGAAGCAGAGATATTGAAGCGTTTGGTGCAACAGGGAATAAAACAAATATTATTATTTATGGTTATTAGTGGTGATGAAAATAAAGTTAATCCAAATTTACCACTCTATCTGAGCCTTCAGGAGCGTGGCATTCAGATTTTCTTCATCGATTGTTATCTATCTCAGGTGCCATTGCCATCTATTTCCTGGGATGACTATGGAGGAATGAAAAAATTAGTTCAACATATGCATTCTCAAGGATGTCGATATTTGGCATATGTTACTCGTATTAATAATGCTACAACAATAGCCAAACGACTTGAAGGTTTCAAAGATGGTTTATTAGAGCAACATCTTCCCTATGATTCTAATAAAATCGTGAAAGTGCGTAAAGGTGCGGGTGAATTACTTCCTGAAAATACTCGCAAATTGATGGTTAACTTTTTAAAGAAAACACCAAAATTGGATGCCATTTTATGTTCTGACGAGGAAATAGCCGGAGGAGTTTTTCAGGCACTGAGTTCGATGTCGAGAAAGAAATATAAACAAATCTTAGTGGGAGGATTTGGAAATCCTAAAAGTAACCATCTTATCTGCGATTATCCCTACATAATACTTGAACAAAATACATATAAACTTGGTCGCATTGCTGCGGAAATTATATTAAAGAATGCACTAACTTCAGCGAATTCAAACGGCAAAGGACAGGTTTTTCATAAAATTTTGCATGTTCCCATTCGAATCCCCTAACCCCTAAGGATTTGAGTACTTGAGTACTATCGAATATCGCAATTCACCAAATTTCTTATCTATAAAAAAATCAATTCATAATTTTTCTTCTTGACAAACCATATAACTGTGTATATATAGTTTTAAATAAAAGTTAATATATTAGCTAAAAATTTTGTCTAAGGAATTCACTCAGGGTGTCTAAACACATACACTTTATGTATCACCATAAAAAAATATAAGAAAGGAGCGTGAGAACTTTTTTAACCAATTAGCTAACTACTTATCGAAACAATGAAAAGGAGAAAGAATAATGAAAATATTATGTAAGGTTTTATGCGTGTTAGTTTTTATGTTTTTATTAAATGTGAGCTTCTCGAATATTTGGCTTGATGAGAATTTTGATGATGGAGCAGCATTCAATTCCGAAGACCTTGATACATACTATTATAATACTCTGGATCATCCCCTAAACCTGTCTTACAATGGTACATTGACAGATAGTAAATCTTTCAATGGCACTTACTCTTATCAAATTGCGGCAGGACAAAGTATTAGTGTAATCGAGCCTTATCAGGACCAAACGAATGGTCCGTATGTCTACCTTCAATTTGGCGTGAATTTGGGAGCTGTTCCTGCTGCTACTGGAAGTATGGGTGAGTTGCGTTGGAACTGGGATTATGATGGTGACGATACAGCTGATTATTCCTACTATGTTAATTTTCAATCAACTGGAACTGCCGTTGATATTGTTGCTGGCGAAGATATGGCAGGTAGTACTTCTGGAACTATTGGAAGTTTAACAGGTACAAGTGAATGGGAATACATTACGCTTCAGATGCAGAAAAATAATACAGATGAAGGAGATAGTATGACCGGTCAGACTCTTTCTCAAGGTATGAGATTTTACTGTTCAAGCACTACTCCTGCTTTAGAGATTACCTATACAGGTTTGGATTCATTCAATAAGGCAAAAGATTGGTCTATTAGTGTTACAAGTGAATCTCTCTTTATCGATGATATGTATTGGGAAGGTGGTATGACACTCCTC
>CAZYWQ010000200.1:0-5826 GCA_964651675.1 uncultured Candidatus Sumerlaeota bacterium
TCTTTTGCATCTCAGAAACAAATATGCAGTTTTCAACAAAGGGCTAATTGGAAAATTATTATATTTCAAATATCCCTATACTGCTCTTAGGTCTCTTTCACATCTTTCAATAAACACAGAAGCTTATATTCTCGATGTCGGATGTGGTGTAGGTAATCTACTACACTCTCTCCACCAATTAGGATTCAAAAACCTTCTTGGCATCGACCAGTTTGATGTAAAAAAGATTGAATCTAAAAACGCTATAAAGATTCAGAAGAAAAATATAAATGAAATCGAAGGTAAATGGGACGTGATAATGTTTCATCATTCATTCGAACATTTCCCTGATCCAGAAAATACGCTGTTAAGAGTAAATGATTTATTAAAACCTAATGGACACTGTATAATCAGGATACCAACAGTATCATCATACGCCTGGAAACACTACAAAGAAAATTGGGTGCAATTAGATGCTCCGAGACATTTTTTTCTTCATTCCATTAAAAGTATGGAAATTTTAGCGGACAAAACTGGATTCGACCTTTATAATATTGTATATGATTCCTCTGCTTTACAGTTCCTGGGAAGTGAACAATATCTAAAGAATATTCCGCTGTACGACAAACGCTCATATATAAAAAATCCAAAGAGCTCAATTTTCTCAAAAAGAGAGATTAGAGAATTCACAAAACGCTCAAAGGAATTAAACTCATCCAGACAAGGAGACCAGGCAATATTCTATCTAAAGAAAACTCAAGAATCCATCCGCTAATAATCTAAAAGTTATTTTACTCCACTTAATGGTAATGGATAAGATTATCAACTTTGCATAGGTGAAATATTGGATTTATTACAAAACTCCTGCCCAATCAAAATAAAATAATGAGCAAAAACATAAATCCAAAATAGTTTGGAACCTTGTTTATTTTATCTCTATATCGCAAGTACTTCAAGGACACTTTTCTACTAAACTCCCAAATAAAGTAAATATGTCCCTGGAATTTAAAGATGGTTAGAGATAATACAGCGTGGTTTTAGGTTCTATCCTTATATATCAAAATAGAACTTATAACTTGACTATAATCTACATTTGTGACTACTCATATAATACTGACAATGCGAAGGCAAATATTTAGATTAGTAAACAGTCATTAGCACAAAGAAAAAGTCACAGTTCTCGCTATTCATCGAATAACTGCATTCAGAGTATATATGATACACAGGGGTGCAAGTATGTCGGTGCATATACAGCATAATTCCTGGGGTATTAGAGAAGGTATGTCATTTAATGAGGTTAATCACATTCTTCAACTAAATAGAATAACTCGACATAATCCACCATCTCTTCCGAAAGATTTTAGAAAGGCTATAAGATATTATAGAAAAGCCGGATATACTTACCCAGTCTGGCACAACCGAAAAACAGGGCATTTTGTGCTAGCTACTTTTCATAATGACCAACTTATAGAGTTCGGATGGTGGATATCAAAGAATACTTCTAAATGTGATAAGTGTGAACGATGTGAACACATTATCAGACCTTCTCTTAGTATCGTTTGCCCTCTTTGTGGACATTTTGATAAAGATTCACTTATTAGCGTGGTTATATTTACAATTGTAATTCTCTCAGTTGCATTTATTGTCCCACAATATATCGAAATCGAATCATACTTGGTCTATTTATTGGTTCGCTGGGGTTTGAGTATATTTGCATTTCTATTTCTGTTAAATAGCATTATTGAGACTACCAGAGATATTAAAAAGTATCGAAAACACAATAAAAAATCTGCTGATGGTATAAAAAGTAATAAGAACAAAGTTAAGTCTCAAGTACAAACTGCTAATAACTTAAATATCACAAAAAAAAGAAATACATCTCCTCATCCGAACAAGCGTATAAGGGAGATAATTAATATTGTATCAAATAGAATCAGTGCAATGCCTGATGAAAGAGCGCTAATGGAAGAAATCTGTGCTATTGGTACTGATGCTGTCGAGCCTCTTGTCAATGCATTAAGGAGTCCTCCTAAAAGGGGGCACTATTACTTTTCACATCACAGTCAAATGTTTTTTATGCTAGCCCTCGGTAATATCGGTGATAAAAGGGCAACAACAGCTATTATTGAAATACTTGACTTACCTGATGACAATACAGCAGAAATACTTCAGCTATGGCTGATGGTTCCTGAGGTTCTTGGAATGATTGGAGACGATAAAGCAATTAAATGTCTCAAAGAGTTGGTAGAGAATGCACCGAAGCGACTATCTGACGCTGCAAAGAAAGCTTTAAAAGAGCATAGCGTAATAAAAAAAAGTATTGACACAAAAAAACCTAGTAAAATTGACCAGTATGAAAGAGCACTTGCTCATTATAAGCAAGAGGACAGTGCTGTTTGTCATTATGGTGCTGGATTGTGTCTCTATAAGCTTGGTCGTTTAAAAGAAGCGAGATTGGAGATAGATCATTGTCTAAAGATAGATCCTAATTTTAGCAGAGCGAAAAAATTAATTAAGCTTCTATCAGCTACTAAGAAAATAAAGCCAACAACAGTAGAACAGAAAGAAGTAACTGAAAGAGTTCTAAGTGAAGTTAATGAATCCCCAAAATTTCAGAATTCTCATAAAGAAACCAGAGAGCAACCTGTAATCGAAAAAACTAAACATCAAATTGCAATACCAACATTTGAGAACTTATTTGCCGATTTAACTAATAAAGATCTAAATATTCGTGCAGAAGCAGTTAGTCAATTGATCAACAACAATGACGCAATACCGAAGTTAGTATCTATATATCGAAGCTATTGGCAGTCTGATCCTCGTCGAGCAACACTCGCCGGACGCATATTAGGACGGAAACTACAATCTGGGAATATGCCAACTGATTTTATCCACGCAAAAACCTCTCAAATAGTTTTCGGACTATTCATATCTTTTATCCCTTGCGTCTGTGCTTATTGTGGACATATGAACGCAGTAATCCCAGCACCACCTGCTGCACCTCAGACCCCATACTACGCTCAGAAGAACTCGGAAGGAGCATATGCTGTACCAGTGTTCTGCGATAAATGTGGAAGGGAATTTTTCGTAGTTTGGGATATTGATATAAGCCAGAACAAAGTATAATAAAAAATGATGTGTCCTAATGTACGTGGGACCATAGTCTTATCAATTAAAAATATAGGCTCCCTATTCTAATTTTTTTTTCAAGACTATTTCACCTTTTGTAAAACTCAATGGTTTTTGTAATGTTCTTATCTCCAATATAACATTACAATTTCTAATGTTAGAGATTATTGCTTTATTTTCTATTGAAGGAATCTTTCTTAAAAGTGAAACTATTAGAGTTCTTCCTTAGGCAATTGATTACATTAAAGTTATGCTCCTGTCTTTCGATATTTATTATAAGCAAAGATGAAAAACCAATTATAGATTTAATTTTCCCAATAAAGTGTAAAATTGTCTTGACAAGGTAGTTGATAATATTGAGATTTAAAACCGCATTTTCGCAATTTTGATGTGAAAACAAGAAAGTACGAAAAAATTCTGTAACATTTCATTGTCATATTGTATCATTGTGTAATAAAAAAAATATGACAATTAATCTAATGTGGGCTAATTGGGAGTATTAGAGATGCCTCATAAAAAAAAGAGAATATTAATCATTGATGATGATATTGAAATTCTTAATTCTCTGAAAATTCTTTTAGAAAACAAGTATAAGATACTAACCATTAATGACAGTTTAAAAGTAATGGGTGCCTTAGAAGATTTCGAACCGCATTTGATAGTATTAGACTCTGATTTGCCACTAATTAATGGTCCAACTTTATGCGGGAGAATCAAAAAATTAGCAAAGTTCAAAGATATACCAGTTATTTTTATATCCTGTTTTACAAATGGTTTTTATAGGAAAAAGGCTATGGATGCGGGTGCTGATTTATATGTGGAAAAACCTTTCGACTATGAAAAATTCGCTGATACGATTGGTCAATTCTTGAATCCTGCCGATAAAGAAGATCAAAAAAAACCAAAATCATCCAAAGAATAAAGAATATTTAAGGTAATTCTAAATCAAAACAAGATTATCTCTATGTATAACCTCATCGTAAGGTTTCTCGCCTAAAATGGAAGCAATTTCGGATGTCTTTTTCTTTTTAATCTTTTTAATATCATCCGAGCTATAGTTGACCAATCCCTTACCAACAAGATTATTTTTCTTATCAACAATTTCAACCAGATCGCCCTTTGAGAAATCACTAATTATATTCACAATCCCTATTGGCAAAAGACTTTTATTATCTTTCACAAGTGCATTCTTGGCTCCATCATCAACAATTATTTTCCTACCAAATGTTGATTTACTAAACAGAAAATACCGCTTTCTCATCGAGATTTTCTTTTCCTTTGAAGGAAGGAAAAGAGTTCCAACTTGCTCTGCATTCATTATTCTTGTCAGAGTTTTTGGTTCAAGACCATTCGCAATAATTGTATAGATACCGGATTTCACAGCGATTTCTGCTGCGGTAATTTTAGTAATCATTCCTCCTACGGTTAATCCTCTTTTCACATCTTTAGCCATAGAGCGAATATCATTGTTTATCTTTTCCACAATATTTATACACCGTACCGAAGTAGATTTCTGAGGGTCTGTGGGACAAAGACCATCGACATCCGTTAAAATGATTAATAAATCTGCATCAATCTTTGCTGCTATAAGCGCTGATAAATTATCATTATCACCAAATCTCAATTCCTCGATAGTCACCGTATCGTTCTCATTGATGATTGGAATGACCCTACAATTGAGAAGTTCAAGAAGCGTATATCGTATATTCAAATATCTTCGTCTATCATTGATATCATCTCGTGAAAGCAGAAGCTGAGCCACTTTAATACCATACTTCATAAATTCCTGATTGTAAAGATGGATAAGTTTACCCTGACCTACAGCAGCAAGGGCCTGTAATTCGGGGATATTTTGTGGTCTTTCGCTTATATTCAATTCGCGCATTCCTGCGCCCACTGCCCCTGACGAGACAACCAAAATATCTTTACCTGATTTGTGAATTCGTGAGAGTTCCGCAACAATAGACTTAATCCTCTTTTGATTGAATACAACCTTCTCGGAATCAAGAACTCTTGTTCCAATCTTCACGACAATTCCCTTGGGATTTATTTTCTGCCTTATGTCTACCAATTCCATTCTTCTCTAACCTTATTTATAAAAAGCCTATGATGCTATTGTTTCAGTTTTTTAATCATTGCTTCAATAAGAATATTAAGATTCTCTTTATCTTTTGCAGAGATTGGAATACAGTCAATATTGTTTTCTTTAAACATCTGTATTATCTTGCTCAGGCTCTCTCTAACTTTCGGGATGTCAATCTTATTTATGACCACAATTTGTGGTCTTTCGAGTAATACATCGCTGTAAGATTTTAATTCTTTATTGATGAGATTATATGCGTATAAAAAATCATCCACATTTTCGAAATTATCAAGACCAATTATATGGACGATAATTTTTGTTCTCTCGATATGTTTGAGGAATCGATCACCCAAACCAGCTCCCTTATGTGCGTTTTCAATGAGTCCCGGAATATCGGCAATTACAATTTTAGAACCATCTTCACCCATTAGTACCCCTAGATTTGGGTGGATTGTGGTGAAGGGATAACTTGCAATTTTAGGAGTAGCTGCCGTCAAAGCAGAGAGTAAGGTTGATTTCCCTGCATTAGGTAATCCGACAAGACCAACATCAGCGATTAATTTCAATTCGAGAATAAGATTCTTCTCTTCGCCTTTTCCGCCATCTTCGCAATTACGCGGAGTTCTATTAGAAGG
>CAZYWQ010000201.1:0-5793 GCA_964651675.1 uncultured Candidatus Sumerlaeota bacterium
ATGGAACGGTATCTTTGGGATACACAGAATCAACGGGTGTTCCAATGCGTTACTGTGTTTGTTGTCATAAGAATATAACACCGAGTAAGGCATCAGGAAACTCTTTAGCAGGATTGACTGGTGCGAATCTTATTCTTACAATTATGACCTGTGGGCTTTGGATACCTGCCTGGTTTCTGATTGAAATAGTTGCTCGCGGTGGAAAACTTGCAGGAAGGTCTTTTCAAAAAGGAACTTGTCCAGAATGCGGTAATAAATCACTTCTTCCAGCAAGGATACCCAATGTTTAAAAGAGAAATTAAGAAAGAACAAACATTTCTTATTGATAATCTTGTCCAGAAAAATGTTCTTCGCTTCTTTTTTTCTCATCATCCTCCTGAACATATTAGTCGAACTCTGGAGATTGTCCTTTTTAATCAACGGATTCAACTGTGCGCAAGATGTAGCGGTTTGATTTTGGGTGTTGTTCTTGGATTATTTTTTACATTCTTTTTTAGTGAATGGCTTTTTAAAATTAATCTCCTAATTTTTACAGGATTTATTATTCTTGCAATCATACCTTGTATTCTTGATTTTTATTTTCAATTAACAAAAGGAACTGAATCAAATAATGTTAGAAGAATAGTTACAGGAGGTCTTTTTGGATTCGGAATTCATCTATGTTTATGGTTGTTATTTTTTGGATTCTTTCTTCCATTTGTTCTTATGACAATATTTTTTGTAATGTTTAGTATCTGGTTTTTTAGTAAGGAGGATAGAACAAGAAAAATGATAGAACATTTGGAATTATATTATAAATATTATCAACATTGTCGTCTAATGGATTTAAAGACAAAATTAGAAGAGGTAAGAAAATGAGTGAGCAAACAAAGAAGGCAAGTCCGATTATTCCAATTTTAGTTCTTATTTTAATGTTAGGAATTACGATCATATTCTTTTTTTCATTTGTATCTTACGATGCTCGGAATATTTATTTTTATGTCTCTTTATTTGTGATATGTGCTGCGGAGTTTGTATTTTTTGGATGGTTCATCAATCGCTATTTAACCGTTGAAAAGAAAGATCGAGTTAGTACACCAACATTTCTTACACTTTATTCTGTAATTTCAATTTGGTTTATTATAACGGTTTTGTTTGTCTTAATTTCTTTAGTGACGCAATTCAAATATGAGAAGTTTCAAGTCTTTCTGATTATAATTTATTCCGTTGTAACTATTCTCCTTCTCTTTGGTAGTTCGATGTTTTATCAACAGGATAAAATTTTCACAGATCGTTCTATTAAAGGGGAAAAGGAGAAAGAAAAGTATATTAGGAAAGAAATTTCTGTATCACAACTGCGTAATAAATTTAATGACCTATTGAAGATCTTTCCAAATGATAATGTTCAGGTTGATAGATTGGGCAAGCGATTAGAATCGTTAGAAATGAAACTTCGACATATAACGCCATCCAAATATCGACAGGGTGATAGGGAGTTACCGCCAGAAATTGATTCGATAGAGAAAAATATTTTGGATGAAATTAAACAACTGGAAAGTTTTATTTCGTCGATTGCAGAAGGTGACTCAACTTCGAAATTATCCGAGATTGAAAATAAACTGAACTCTTTGGAGAATTCAATTTCTCAAAGACAACAACTTCTTTTATAAAGAAAAAGGAGGAAGAAAATGATGTTTGACGTAGTGGAATTTCTTGATTCTACGGGAGAGGTAATGGTCGGACGAGTTCCTCAAAGTGGATATGGCGACTTTACCACAGGCTCTCAACTTATAGTTCATGAAAATCAGATATCTGTTTTTTACTATGATGGGAAAATAGCGGATCAATTCCGTGCTGGTCGGTATACTTTGAGTACTCAGAACCTTCCTATTATTAAAAGTCTGTCAAAATTGGTTTTTAAAGGAAAGACTCCTTTCAGGGCATTTGTTTACTTTGTTGGTTTGAAGACCTATATTGATATGACTTGGGGAACTCCTCAACAGGTGCTTTTCAATGATAGCAAATTTAGGATGATACACTTAAGAGCATTTGGAACTTTTTCTTTGCGAATCAAAGATCATATATTGTTTCTCAATACTATAGTAGGTACGCAGGGACTTCAAGATACTGAGGCTATAAAAAATTACCTGCGAAAGATAATTGTGTCGCGATTCACATCCACGATTCCTTCGATATTAACAACAGTTGCCGATCTTGCAGCTCAATACCAAAACATCGAAGTTAAAGTTAAACAAGCTGTCAAAGAAGACTTCGGACAATATGGACTCGAATTAGTAGATATGATCATAGAAAATATCAGTGTTCCACCTGAAGTACAAAAGAAAATTGATACTGCTGCTGGATTACAGGTTTTTGAAGGTGATGATGTGGATAAATACACGAAAATATCAGCTGCCGACGCATTGAAGTCCGCTGCAGAGACCGGTGGCGCTTCAGAGTTAACTACGGGTGTTGGTGTAGGAGCAGGTTTTGCAATGGGACAAAAAATGGCAAAGGATTTGAGTGACAAGCCAACACAATCTGCTGAATCACAACAAGCTAAAAGTGCTGGTCCAACTTGCCCTAAATGTCATAATCCAATTAATGAAAATTTTATTCTTTGTCCAATATGTAAATTTAAACTTAAACGACCCTGTGTTAATGAAAACTGCAAGAAAATGCTTGATGCAGCTTGGGATGTTTGTCCTTATTGCGGTACAGATCAACCATCTTAATATCAAGGTAGCGGTCGCATTTATGCGACAATAATTTTTATGTGATAAATCGCACCGCTACATTTTTCTTTTATACTGTTAAGGTTGAATCTATTATGAGTAATGATTGGAGTATTGATAAATTGAATAATGATAAACCTGACGACAATTTACAACCTTTGAATTCATCTGATAGTGTTGAATCAGACAAAGATGAAGATGTCATTATTTTAGATGAGGTTAAATTAGAATCCGATAACGAAGCTGAGTATGTTATGATATTGGAAGAAGTTGAAGAGGATACGAAAACTGAACCTCAAATTAAGGGGAAGGAATCTACCGAAGATGAAGTAATATTACTCGATAGTGTTGAAACCGGTGATACAACTCAAGAACCTACTGAACAAATCGAGCAGCCAATACTTTTAGAAGAGGAAACAAAAACTGTTGAGACTAAGGAGTCAAGTACTGTTGCAGAAGAAGCCAAAGTTGAAGAGAAACCGAAAGTTGATATGGCTGAATTCAAACAGAAGATTATTTCTACAGAAATGAGTGGTGACCTTCCCAAGGCGAGAGATTTGTTGAATGATTATCTTCAAATCGAACCAGAAAATGAATGGGCAAAATATAAACTTTCAGAGATAACAAAACAAATTTCTGATTCCTGTCAAAAGACAATTAGTAAATTAAAAGGATTATTATCAGTCGGTAAGATAGAAGACATAGAACTCGAATATCCTCAAATCCCAGATAGTATTAAGGGCGAAGAAAGCTTTATAGATTTTTTTCAAGCCTATGAGAGTGTGAAAAAATCCGTAAGCTATTGTCGACAGGGTAAGATAAAGAAGGCGATTAAAGGCTATAGGCGTGCTCTCAAAATGGTGGAGGGAATGTTCTGGGTTCAG
The DNA here is from genome assembly GCA_964651675.1 of uncultured Candidatus Sumerlaeota bacterium. Taxonomy (GTDB): domain Bacteria; phylum Sumerlaeota; class CAZYWQ01; order CAZYWQ01; family CAZYWQ01; genus CAZYWQ01. The sequence continues at coordinate 3,599 of CAZYWQ010000201.1, forward strand.
GAACAACTGAGTAACTGCATTTATCTTCTGAAAACAAAGAGAAAAAAATATCTTAAAATATGGTTGATTCTTTCCATTACTGTTCTCTTGTGTGGAGTAGGAATATTCTCAGCAAGTTTTATATTGGAAGAAGAAATGTATTTTTTTGTGGGACTTGGAGTAATCGGTGCTGGTCCATCTTTGTTTCTAATAGGGTTTTTGACTTCATTGCTTATTGGTTCTGCAGATCCTCAGGATTTAAACACCATGAAAAAATCAAGCATTAATCAGGAATCGAAGTAGGAGTGTGTTGGGTTAAGAGTTCTTAAATTCAGAAGGATTAATGTTTAGATAATTCATTTTTTCGTAGAGGTTTCTCCTGCTAAAACCAGCCAGTTTTGCAGCTTCGGATATATTACCATTTGTCTGTTTCAACAAATTAATAATATATTCTTTTTCGAATAACTCTTTCGCATTTTTATAATCAATAGTCTTGTCATCTATTGTCGGTTTTAAATGTGAAACTTGTTGTCTTTCGGCATTCAAGATTTCCTGAGGAAGAAATTTTACTGTTATATTATCATCGGTCGATAATACAGCTAATCGTTCGATGATGTTTTCAAGTTCTCTAATATTCCCGGGCCAAGGATACTGTTTGAATTTTCCCAATACATCTTTTTCGATTTTTAAATCTGGCTTCCCAAGTTGTTTCCTATATTTCTCGATGAAAAAATCAGTCAACAGCTCAATATCTTCTATCCTATCCTTTAGCGGTGGTAACCATATTGATATTACATTTAAACGATAGTAAAGGTCCTGCCTGAAATTTCCATTTTCAATGGCTTTCTCGAGGTTTTTATTTGTTGCAGCTATAACCCGAACATCTATCTTTATATCATTGACACCACCAACTCTTTGAATAATTTTATTTTGCAGTACACGAAGGAGTTTAACCTGCAAGTTAGGTGACATCTCACCGATTTCATCGAGGAAGATTGTTCCATTTTGAGCGACTTCGAACATACCGAGTTTTCTTTTGTAAGCACCAGTGAATGCACCTTTCTCATAGCCGAAAAGCTCGCTTTCAAGTAATGTCTCGGGAATACCAGCACAGTTAATCGCAAAAAACTTATTTTTGTTTCTGTTACTGTAAAAATGAACAGCTCGAGCGACCAATTCCTTTCCTGTTCCACTCTCTCCCCTGATTAATACAGTCGAATCACTCGGTGCAACTTTCTGTATCAGCCCTTTGATGTCCTGAATCGACTTGCTTTTACCGACAATTTTCCAATAGGATTCATCCTCTTTAATTTTATTTTCCAATATCTCTTTTTCGACCACCATACTTTTGTAGTCAAGAGATCGTGAGATAGTAATAAGAAGAACATCGGTCTGGAAAGGTTTTGTTATATAATGAAAAGCGCCCAATTTAATTGCTTTGATTGCAGAGTCGATTGTGCCATAAGCCGTAAGAATTATTACCTCGATATTCTTATCAATTTCCTTAACCTGTTTCAAAACCTCGATGCCATTAAGTTCAGGCATTTTTATATCAGTGAGAACCACATCCGGAATATCATTTTTTATATGTTCAATTCCTTCGATTGGATTAGTAAAAGAAATAACATCATAATTCTCATCGCGCAAAATCTTTTCCAGGATTTTACACATATTAATTTCGTCATCGATTATGACAATTTTAGCATTCATATTGATTTGTTTTGGAAAAATAATTTGATATTGATAATCTATACAAGTTGTATAAACAATAGTTCAAGAAAAAAAGGGCACAATATATTGCGCCCTTCTCATTCATAATTAATTAAATTGTTCTCGTAATGGAACATTTATGTTGCTAATTGATTAACTCAATGCTTTTTTAATTCTTTCGATACCTGCTTTAATATTTTCCATCGATGTTGCATAAGACATTCTGAAATGATCATCTGCCCCGAATGCTACACCCGGAACAACAGCAACTTGTACTGAATCAAGCAAATATTCCGCTAAATCCATCGAGCCTTTTATTTCCTTTCCTTTAAAGGATTTGCCAATTATGTCTTTGAAGCATACAAAACAATAAAATGCACCTTTTGGATTGATGCAAGATAATCCTGGTATCGAATTGACTTTCTCAACCATATATTTTCTTCTCTCATCAAACGCCTTACGCATCTTTTCAATGCTGCTCTGTTCACCGAGAATCGCTTCAATGG
>CAZYWQ010000202.1:0-5741 GCA_964651675.1 uncultured Candidatus Sumerlaeota bacterium
CTAAAGCAGGTACTGCAAACTGTTTTGACATTGTTAAAATTGTCTTATAACTACAACGCCTCATATCGATATGTCAAAGCAAAACAGAGATATTAGGAATGACACATTAATCAATTTTCCGAAACCTCGAGAATAATAGTAACTGATATTTATTATGTTGAAAATCTTATCAGTTATCTGTTATAAGAATTAGAATTCTCTAAATTGACCTAAACTTTTTGGTTTTAAATTAATATGTATTGTTTATGGGTATAGTTATATTGTGAATGCGAAGTAAGATTAGGAGAGTATTGCAATGGGTATGCTTTTTGGAGTTATATTGTTAGTTGGATTAGTTCGGCTACTGTCATATACGCGTAAACCGTTCTTATGCGCTGCAATATTTTCTGGATTGGATTTAATTTTAGGTTTATTTTATCATGAGCCAATAGGCTTGGTTTTAATAAGTGTTGGAGTAGTATTTGTCATATCTTATCTTTATTTTTGGCTTCTTGATAGATATGATGATTCAACGATTTTATGGTGGATTATTCTCCTCGTGGGTATGTTTATTTTCTTTGGTGGATTGCGTTATGTAATTGATTAGTACTGGATAAGATATTAAATAATAAATGTAATTGAGATATATTTAAAAGGGAGCTACTAAATGCGAGGAAAGATAGAGATTATAGAAGGTGATATAACCAGGTTGGAAGTAGATGCGATTGTAAATGCAGCAAATACATCTTTATTAGGTGGTGGGGGAGTAGATGGGGCTATTCATCGTGCTGCAGGACCAGAACTTTTAAGGGAATGTCGTACATTAGGTGGTTGTCCAACCGGAGAAGCTAAGATTACAAAAGGTTATAATCTTCCTGCTAAATGGGTCATTCATACTGTAGGTCCAATTTGGAGAGGTGGAAATAATAAGGAGGATGAACTTTTGGCAAATTGTTATAGAAGCTCACTTATGATCGCTGAACAGTATAAAATTAAGACGATTGCTTTCCCTTCGATTAGTACTGGAGCTTATGGATTTCCAATAGATAAGGCTTCGAGGATTGCCATTACTGAGGTGAAGAACTTCCTTGAGAAAAGCGCATCCATTGAAAAAATATTTCTTGTTTGTTTCGGACAAAGTGATTATCAATGTTATCAAAGTGCTTATAAAGAAATTATGAGCTAAGATTTATTTCTATAGTTTTTAAATTGACTTTTTCTATTTAATTAAGGAATAATATTGTGTAGTTTAAACAAAAAGTGCAGGTAATGTTATGAAAGAAACACAATTATTAGAAGTTTTGAAGGGTGTAGATATTTTATCTGGTCTGGATGATGAAAGTCTGAAGAAGATTCTTGATATAAGTCAGACAGTAGAATATTCGAGTGGACACAGGATATTTGAGGATCAGTCGATTGGAGATGATTTATATGTGTTACTCGATGGAGAAGTAACGATAAAGATTGAGAATCTGCAACCTGATTTTGATATTAACATTTTCAAAGTTGAAAAAGGTCAGATTTTTGGTGAACTGGCATTGATTGATGATGCACCTCGCTCTGCCACTGCCGAATGTCCTGTTCCAGTAAAATTGTTGACGATTGATGGGAATAAATTAAGGGATTTGATGGGAACGGATTATAAGATAGGTTATTATATTTCAAGCAATATAGCAAGGATTGTGTGTACAAGGATTAGAAATACAAATAAGAAGTTATTAGCTGCTGTTAGATGGCGTTTGGCGTAAATTCCGTTATCATTTTTAAAATATTAGTCTTCAAATAGATTTTTTTGTTCTCGATATACTTGCCGGATGTTAGTAATGTTTTCTTTAAAGAAATCAGGCGGTAAAGATAGTATCTCAAATTCCGGTTGCGCTTCAAATTCTATTTCCATTGTTTTATTAAATCCGATGCTTAATTTCCAGCATATCTTGTTTGCGAGTGATACTATCGCAATAACCTTTTTATTCTTAATATTTTCAGGGATGGTGTCGGGGAAGGAGTGATGATAGGTGGTTATTTCTTCCAGAACTTCTGGGAGATTCCATTTGTTAATGATTTTTCCTCCGACTTCAGCGTGTGTGAATCCAAATCTTTCTTTTTCATAGTCACAGACTTTTGAATAATCATCAAGTTCATAAAGCAATTGGTTATATTCTTTGAGTAGTGATTTATAAATTGGAACTCTGCCCACATCATGTAGTAATCCTGCAATAAAAAGTTCTTCGTATTTTACGATACCCAACTGTTTTGCAAGATAAGCTGCTGAAACAGCCACACCAATAGAGTGCTCCCACATTAATTTTTCGTTAATGTCAGGTGATCTGCAGATATTTTTGATGGAGACCGTTAATACAAGGCTTTTAACAGCATCAAATCCGAGTAATACAATCGCTTCGGAGATTTTTGTGACTTTTTTACATACACCGTAAAATGGAGAGTTTACCATTCTGAGAAGCTTTGTGGTAATAGCTTGATCAGCAATTAATATTTTTGATAATTCTTGCGCAGTTGTTCCTGTTTGAGAAACGAGTCCGATTACTTTGCTGGCTATAAATGGCATTATTAGCAGTTCGCCAGTATTATCAATTATTTCGTCGATGGAAATTTTCATTTTCTTTGATACCCATCCTGTGTTTATAATAATTTAAAACATTTAAATATATCACATACGAGTAAATGCGTCAACATAAATACTTTCTATGTTTCAGTTGATTGTTGTGAAAATAGCGCATTTACAAAAACTTCGGCATCGAAATCTTTCAAATCATCTATACCCTCGCCGATACCTATCATTATTATCGGTAAATCGAATTCATTCTTTATTCCTAAAATAACACCTCCCTTAGCGGTACCATCGATTTTTGTCATAATTATGCTTGTGATTTTAACGGCTTCTCTGAACATTTTAACCTGATTTATAGCATTTTGCCCTGTGTTGGCATCCAGAATAAGAATGGTCTCGTGTGGTGCATCGGGAATTTGTTTTTGGATGACTCTGACAATTTTTTTCAATTCTTCCATCAGGTTGATTTTGGTATGGAGTCGACCAGCAGTATCAATAAGTACGACATCAATTTCTTGAGTCTTAGCTGTATTAATGGCGTCGAAACAGACGGATGCTGGATCAGAATTCATTTCTTGCTTGAAGAATTCACTACCAGAGCGATCTGCCCAGATTTCCAGTTGTTCTATAGCTGCAGCTCGGAATGTGTCACCAGCTACCAACATTACGGATTTGCCTTCATTTATTAGTCTTTGTGCAATTTTTCCAATCGTGGTTGTTTTCCCAACTCCATTTACTCCAACAAATAATATGATTTGTGGTTTTTCCATCCCTAAGGCGAGTGTATTAATGTCGCTGCCAAAAATCTCGGCAATACTTTCTTTTAGCAAATCGATTATTTTTTCCGAATCGTTAATTTTTCTTTCGTTAATTTTATTTCGAATATCTCCTATGATTTTGTTTGTTGTAACTACTCCCACATCAGAGGAGATCAATGCTTCTTCTAATTCCTCGAATAAGTTCTCATCGATTTTTTTAGAAAATTTTGTTATTGTTTGAATTTTGCCGATTAAGTTCTTACTCGTTTTTGAAAGTCGCTCTCTTAATCGTAGAAACAGGCTTTTTTTAGCAGTAAGTTTTTCTTCAGCCACAATATAATCCTTCTTTTTATTTAAGTTACATTGAAAATTAGCACACCATAAATAAGGGTTAACAATTTTGGAAATCAAGGTTTTTTTCAAAATAGATTTTTAGTTAGGAAGACAATGGGTAGTAATTTTTTTATTGCAATAGAGTGATATTGAATGATAGAGAGTTAATCAGAAAAAGTGCTTGACTTATAGCAAATCTTAATTAAATTTCATATTTACTTTTTTTAGAATGAAAAAGGGTGGTTAGCTCAGCTGGGAGAGCACTAGCCTTACAAGCTAGGGGTCACAGGTTCAATCCCTGTACCACCCACCATTGAGTTTTTAGATAGATCTGCTTAATTTGACCTATTCAAAGAAGTGGGGTCGTAGTTCAGCTTGGTTTAGAACGCTGGCCTGTCACGCCAGAGGTCGCGGGTTCAAATCCCGTCGGCCCCGCCATCTATCCGCCAATACTTTTCAAGAGAATTATATGTTTGGCAGTAAAAGAGATTCTGTGATTGGTACTTTTTTATAAATCTTTTATGTTGTTAGTTAATTAGTTTTGCACATTTACAGAAGTTAGAGCAGTCTCTTTTAATAAGTATTTATTTCTCCATTCGGGATTGACCATTCTGCAGTGTCTATGGAAGTTGACAAATGGTTCGTCATTTATCATCCGTTCCCATATATCCGCCAATGGTTCTTTTCTTGTATCTCCATAAAATAGTGGCATTAAGTTGCAGGGACTAACCGTTCCATCTGGATTGATATGCAGCATTGTTGTTCCGGCTGGACAGCCTTCTTCTACACACGGATAGGCTAATTCAAATAACATACTTTCGTGAATCAAATTGGGATACTCTTTGTTGTTTGTATATTTTCCCATTATTTTGGATACAGTCATTTTTTCCTCTTTGGATAACATTACTTCGGGATTATTGATGATTTTTCCTGTTGCAATAATATCTAAAACAAAAATTTCAAATACATCTAATTTTTTCCCTAACTCTATTACTTTTTCCAAATCTCCACTGTAGATACTTTCTTTTGTGCAAAGTGTGGCAATGCCTACAGGTACATCATTGTTTTGACAATTTTCGATGGCTTTCACAGCTTTCTCGAATAGACCAGGTCTTTGTCTTAGCTGATTGTGTTTTTCGGGAGATGCTGAATCGATGCTTACATAAACACCAAAGATTCCACTTTGCTGAAGCTTATAAGCAACTTCATCAGTTAGAAGTTCTCCATTGGTAAAAAGTGTGATTGTTGCTTTACTTTTGTCTAATGAAGCTACTATTTCAGGAAAATCTTTTCTTGTTAGTGCTTCACCACCACCAGTTATTATCGTGGTTGTGCCTAATTCTGTGAGCTGTTTGAAAATGGATGCAATTTCTTCTTTTGTAAGACATTTTTCTGATTTCATTTCACGATAGTGATAAGCACTGCAATGATGACAATTGCATTGACAATTATAGGTTGTTGCAACACTTGCGATATGGGGTGAACGAGATCCCCATTTCAGAATTTTGTTGTCTTTTATTACTGTTTTTTCTGAGATGATGTCTTTATATAAAGTGCGCATTCTTCTTCGACCTTGAGGTGAGTTGATAGGTGGTGACAAAAGGCCAAAGATGACTTGTCCATTCTTGGTTATGGTTCTGACTCCTTTTGTCGAACTGAAGACGATATCACGATATCTCTTTAGAACATTTTTTGCAACTCGGACTCTCCAATTTAATGCTCCTTTTTTAGGCGTGACACAAAATTCGTTTATTTCTTTCCTCTTCATTTCTCATATCCCTCTTTTTTTGATTTGAAATGATAATATGTATTTTGATTGTTTGAATGTCAATAAATAAACCAATTTGTTACGGATGAATAGAAATCAAAATTGAGATCTGTTACTTGTCCTGCTATGATATCGAATGGTTTTGTGAGTTCACTAATACCGTAAGTGACAGTTGCATCGTAATTGGTGCCTGCATCGAGTTTGAGAAAGGCATAAAAGCCTGTCCCATCGGTTTTTGAAGTTCCTGTTGCACCATTTGAAAGTGTAACGGAGATTCCATCAATTGGTGTTCCATCGTATGTGACAGTTCCTCGCAAAATTCCTTGTGTTGGTG
>CAZYWQ010000203.1:0-5732 GCA_964651675.1 uncultured Candidatus Sumerlaeota bacterium
GTACTGGTCTGCTCTTTCATCCACTGAGGCAGCATCTTTGGCTTGTTCAGGAGACATATAAGCAGGTGTTCCCATAGCCATTTGGTCGTGAGTAAGATGCATATCAGGTTTCTGCTGAAGTTTTAATTCTTTTTCAGCAGGGAATTTTTTAGGTGCTTCAATATCTTTTCGCCATTTTGCCAGACCCATATCGGCAATTTTTACTATACCGTGTTCGTTGACTATTAAATTGTCAGGTTTGATATCACGGTGAATGATTCCTCGTTCGTGAGAATACTTTAATCCACGAGCTGCCTGGAGTACGAATCCTGCGGCATCATCCAATTGTAAGCGACCTTCTTTGCGAATCATATCGCCTATATTATTGCCACGAACATATTCCATACTGATGTAATAGATGTCATCCATATTACCAACATCGAAAACCTGAATAACATTATGGTGGTTAAGCTGTGCTGCACTGAGAGCCTCTCGTGTAAATCGTGCGATTAAGTTTGGGTCCTGAGCAAGACGAGTTGGAAGGACTTTGAGGGCGACTTTTCGGTCAAGTGAGACTTGATGGGCTAAAAAGACGGCACCCATTCCACCTGCACCTATTAACTCTTCGACAATATATCCATCTATGTTTTTACCAATTAGTTGTTTGAATTCATTTGGTATAGGTTTTTCTGGTTTGATTGCGGGAGTTGGTTCAATCTTTTGAGGTTTAGTTAATATTTTTGTTTTATCAACTGGTTGAGTTGGTTGTTTTTGAGGTGTGGCTGTGAGTTTTCGAGTTTTGTCAGTGGGTATATCACTTTGTTTTGGTTGGACTGGCGATACAATTTTTGTTTTATCGGTTATGGGTGTTTCTCTTTTGGGAGGAATTTTGGGGATTGTTTTTGTTGTGGTGGGAGTGGTTTCAGTTTCTCCCTTTTTAGCCAGTAGAATAGGGACTATTGAGAAACATTCCGGGCATTGAACAACTTGCTGGCTGGAGTCGATTTCTCCCTGCCATTGATGATTACATTTGTTGCATTTAAATTGCACGATAGTTGATTTGGATAAGGTTGATGTTAGTATTGTGTTTCAGTGAAAACACAAACTATAATATTATTTACATTGAAAGCATGTTGTTGTCAAGATTAAACAAAATTTTCTTGGTAACCTGAAATGCTATCGATGAAATACACTTTCCTTGACAGTGATATGTATTTGTTTAATAAGGCTGTAGTTAAATATGCAAATTTGTAGGGACAGAGTATAATCGGATGAATCCCGAGAAGCAAGGAGGAATTAAGTTGAGGATATTAGGTATTCATACAAAATATTTTCGTTTTGATGGTAAAGAGAAAGCAACGCAAGCGGCTGAATCTACGCCATCTCGCATACATAAGGCGGATATTGATAGAGAGTGTTTGGTCATATTTGTTTCTGTTGAAAAGGAAGATGAAAAATCGCCTGTTTCTGTAGCGGCACAATTGGTGGAAGATACACTTAAGAGAGCAGAACAACTTAGTGTTAAAACAGTTGTGGTTTATCCTTATGTGCACCTTACGGAAAATCCGAGTAGACCTCGCATTGCATTGAAGGTTCTGGATGAAGTCGAATCTCGTTTGGCAAAATCGGTTGAAGTTATACGAGCTCCTTTTGGCTGGTATAAGGCATTCGAAATTTCTTGTCTCGGACATCCGCTTTCGGAATGGAGTGGAAGGTATTTCCCAGGTAAGGAAGCAGTTTCTTCTGTTAAGGAGAAAGAGAAGGTTGAACGAAAACCAAGTGAGTTTACACGATTTGTCATTGCTGATCTGGAAGGTAATCAATTTGAGATAACTCCAGATAGCTTTATGGATTGTAAAGTGTTTTCGAAAAAGCAACCTGTTTATAAACTTCTCAAGCAGTTTGTTTCGAATGAACTTGCGAAAGGTGTTGATACAGAAGGACCTCCGAAACATATCGAATATATGCAGCAGCACGAGCTTGTGGATTATTGCGATGCTTCCGAAAAAGGTCACTATAAGTGGTATCCGAAGGGATTGCTGATTCAGCGGCTCATATTGGATTATGCATCGCAATTGGCTCACGAATGGGGTGCATTCGAGATGAAAAATCCGATTGTGATTCGTGGTGACCATAATGTTGTTGGTGAGTTGATGGGAGAATTTCACGAGAGAGATTATCAGGTTGATGGTGGAAGAGGTATTTGTTATCTTCGCTATGCCTCTGATCCGCTTGCATTTCCATTTATGCAAAGATTGCGATTTACTTATAAACAATCTCCACTGAAAGTTTACGAAGAAGCGACCTGTTTTCGTAATGAACAGGAAGGCGAAGTAAGTGGATTGAAGCGTGTGCGTAATTTTATGATGACAGATATGCATGCTGCTTGTGCCAGTCTGGATGAAGCATTCAGAGAATATGAAATTCTTTGTGTGAAATTTGCCGAACTGATGAATAACATTATTGCTAAAGGACATTGGATTCTCGGTTGGGAAGGCACGATTGATTTTTATGAGGAAAATAAAGATTGGCTTATTGGCATTGGAAAAAAATTAGGTGTGCCAGCATTTTTCAAACTTATGCCACAAATGAGTCATTATTATGCGATGAAAAATGAGTATCAGTTTATTACTGAGGATAAGGCAAATATTCAGGTCAGTACTGTACAATGGGATGTGAAAGATGGTGAGCGATTCAATATTGGTTATATTGATGAGGAAGGGAAAAAACATCCTTGTCCAGTGATTATTCACGCATCGAGTTTTGGTAGTATTGAGAGAACGCTTTGTGCTATCCTCGAAAATATCGCAATAGATGCAAAAAAAGGGATTCCGCCGATGTATCCGATCTGGTTAGCACCGACTCAGGTGAGAGTCATTCCTGTTTCGGACGGTTTTTTATCATTTGCGGAAGAGCTTTGTGATAATCTTTCGAAAAATAATATTCGTGTCGATGTCGATGACCGTCAGGATACTGTTGGAAAAAAAATCCGCAATGGTGAAAAGGGATGGATACCGTATTTGTTGGTTGTTGGTGAGAAAGAGAAGTCATCGGGAAATTTAATCGTAAGATTCCGTGAAGATAAAAGTCAGAAAGAGATGTCGGTTGACGAATTTATAAAATTAATCAAAGAGAAAACAAAAGGGATGCCATTCCGCCCACTTCCACTCCCCAAGCTTGTTAGCAAAAGACCTGTGTTTTATGGATAAGGAAAAAAGTTTTATAGCAAAAAGAGACATTAGAATAATCGATAAAAGAATATATTGTAATCTTTTCATTAGCATTCAGTAAAAGAGATTATTTAAGATAACAATTCAATTAGAAAAACATCACAGAATGCGAGATCCTTAATGTGTAATTTGGATGATTTGATAGAACATGAGAATGAAAATACTTGTTTAGATTTCAAAGCGGAACAATACAAAAAAGAAAAACATGAAGATTTAATTAAAGATGTTATAGCTATGGCAAATGCAGATACTCGAAATGATAGATATATAATAATTGGAGTAAAACATAGTCCTTCCGGAGATAGAAATGTATTGGGCATTGACAAGAAAGAATTTATTGATGCCGCCGTATATCAACAATTGATTGCGGAAAATATAGATGGAGAATTAAAATTTGAGTATTATTCTTATGAGTTTGAAGGAAAGACATTAGGTATTTTTAAGATATATAATTGTCTTGATCGACCCTATCTAATGAAAAAAGACTTTAAGAGTTTGAAAAAGGGAGATGGTTTTATTAGAAAAGGATCTCAGCAATCAAGAATGGATAGAAAAGACCTTGACAGAATTTATAAAAACAAGAGTAAAGCCGAAGATTTCAAGAAATTTGTACAAATAGGATTTTCAGATTGCGATTTTTGTAGAGAAATTGAATTGACTACAGTGGGTCAAATTGAGCTACCATCTCAAATACAAGCCAAGAGAATCAAAGAGATAATTAAAGAGAAGAAACAGCAACAGCATACTCAGAGTGGCTTATATACTGACATTTTCAGAAAAACAAAGTTGGAATTAAAAAAATTAGCATATTTAACCAATAATATGTTTGGCGACATCCCTTTAGAAGAAAGGAGTGTGGCAGAATTGGAGGAGTTTCTAAAAAGGATTGAGGAGATATATGATGAAGATGATAAATATGTATTTTATGAACTAAACTCTCACAAGATAAACATAAGTATTTTGAATGAAGGGCATAGTTATATAGAAGATGCTTCAGCTAAATTAAAAATTAGTAGAATTGAGGGTTTATATATTGCAGATAGAGTGTACAGAAAACCAGAGAATTCATCATCCATTATACCAAATCTCAATCTACTAACCCAGGAACCTATAAATTATCCTGATGTAAATTATTCTGATAATTCAATCATTATCTTTCAGCTGCTTGGAAACATAAAACATCATATACCAAGAAATATTTTTGATACACCTATTAGGATTGTCTTGTCAGATAATTTGGTGGGGAAAATAATAAATCTGGAATGTAGAATATTGGGGAAGAATTTACCAGAACCATTAATATATGATTTTAAAATCAAAGCAATTTCCAGGGGTAATAATTAAATATCGTAACTATTGATATCATGTTAATTTATTTTCCTCGAAAATAAACTTCGAAATAATTCACAATTGATTGTTACAAAGAAATATTTGAAATCTGTATATATAGCCAAACAGAAACAAACTATTTTTTAATTATTCCTTACTTGATTTTATTTTTATACTCTATAAATTTAAAATTATGTAAAAAAATAATTGGAATTAAAACAGATCGAAAGGGAATGAAATGTCTGAGAAGGAATTTGGTGGGGATAAAAAATTACCGATGAGGACTTTGTTGGCAAAGTATGAGAGGAGATTGATCGATAGTCTTGTGCCTAAGTTCCCGAGCTGGATCGAAGGCTATCACCTGACTTTGATGAATATTCCATTGTCTATCGGATTAATCGTTTTCGGATATTTTGCGAGGAATAATCACAGTTGGCTCTGGGTCTCATCACTGATTTTATTTCTGCAGTGGTTCACGGATTCTTTTGATGGTGCTTTGGGTCGATATAGAGATACCGGCATACCAAAATGGGGATTTTATATGGATCACTTTCTGGATTTTGTCTTTATGTGCTCATTGGTGATTGGTTATTCCTTTTTGTTTGTGGGTGTGTCCAGACAGATTGTCTTTTTTCTGATTCCTATCTTTGGATGCTATATGATGAGTGCTATAACATCATTTGCAGCGACAGGTGAATTCAAAATTACATATCTGGGTACAGGACCAACTGAGATGCGAATCTGGTTTATTATAATAAATACCTTGATTATCATTTTTGGGACTTATTTTATCGAAAAAATCTTAATCTATATCTTGATTATATCCATCGTTATGTTAAGTGTAATTATTTTTCGAACTCAAAAATATATTTGGAATAAAGAGATGAAGGCGAAACAATTGAAAAAGGAGAAAAATGATGAAGTTAGATGATATAAAAATATCACAGGCGATTATTGAAAGGTTCTCGAAAAAGTTGCTCGATAGCCTGGAATGCGATGTTGCGATTGTTGGTGGAGGACCAGCAGGATTGGCAGCAGGATATTATCTGGCGAAAAATAAGAAGAAAGTGGTGCTTTTCGAGAGGAAATTATCGATTGGAGGCGGGATGTGGGGAGGTGGAATTATGTTCAATGAAATTGTTGTGCAAGATGAGGGGAAAGAAATACTCGATGAGTTTGGAGTAACGACTGTTC
>CAZYWQ010000204.1:0-5717 GCA_964651675.1 uncultured Candidatus Sumerlaeota bacterium
CCTCTATAGGTTATCAAAACTTAGCTGACCTTCAGTTTCGAACAGGTAGGCTTGAGATGGGTTTTGAAAGCACAAAAATGGCACTTGAGCTGGCAGAGAACGCAAAATCTGATGAGAGGGTCGTAGATTCAAAAACCTATCTTGCCTGGATACTTCATCTCCTTGGCAAAAATAAAGAAGCAGATAATTTATTCCATCAAGCAGATGAGCTTGAAGAAAGTTTCTATGGTTATCGACTTCACGGCCAAAGGGGGGTTAACTATGCCAATTTCCTCCTCACATTTGATAGAATAAATGAAGCGTTAGAACTTACACAAGCAAACCTCAAGATTTGCCAAGAAGAAAACTGGCACGATGATATCTCAAGATGTCACCGTGTACTTTCTGCGATTGAAAGAACAAAAAGAAATCATTCTAAGGCGAAGACGCATTTCCAGAAAGCCCTTGAGATTGCAAAGAAAATTGGTGTGTCTATGCTTGAAATAGAGGCACTGCTTGAATCTGGCAGATTGAATCTCGATTTAAAACAATATAAATCTGCTATTCAGAATGCAAATGAAGTCCTAAAGATTTGTTCCCAAACGGGTTTTAAATTCTACGAACCGGATGCAGAGCTAATCTTAGCCCGTGCATACCTTGCTCAGAATGAAACCGATAAAGCCAAAACCTTTGCCCAATCCGCATTAGACAAAGCCACTGAGATGCACTACCACGCCCCCACAGTCGAAGCAAAAAAACTTCTCTCCACCCTAAAAGACTCTAAATAAAAAGCCCCAAAATAATAATACAATAGCCACGAAACCACACAAAAGAACACACACATTATTTTTTTACACCCTTCCTTGACAGATAAGGTTATAATCTTTCACCCTTGTATGTTAAGAAATATATTTAAATTAGTAATAGGGTAATGATAAACGAAATGGAAAAATCTATTTATAATTATCCAAAATATTATGAACTTGCTTTTAGTTTTAGAAATATTTCTAAGGAGGTAGACTTTTTCGAGAATTGTATTGAGCGTTTTAGCAGGATTAAGGTTAGGAATGTTATTGAGATTGGCTGTGGTCCTGCTCCACATTTAACCGAATTGATCAATCGCGGATATAATTATACTGGATTAGATCGAAATCAGAAAATGCTAAAGTATGTTGAAAAGAGGGCAAAAAGGTTAAATGTAAAATCCGGGATAATAAAAGGGGATTTAAGGAATTTTACAACTAAAAAGAAATTTGATTTCGCATTTGTTATGCTTGGTTCCTTGCAGTACATTTTAAGCAACGATGATATGCTTCTTCATTTCAATTCACTCGCCAAATGTTTGAAACATGGTGGGATTTATATTATTGATAATGTTATCAATCATCACTGGTATAAGAAAAAATTGAGAAGAGAATGGACTGTGGTTGGGAAAGATATTTCGATTGATGCTTCTCTGGAAGTTTCGAAACCTGATACATCGATTACACAGCTTGCTTCGGCTAATGCCACTTTTAAAATTATTGACAAAGACAGAGCCTTGATTCTATCTGATTATGAAAGGATTAAGGTTTGTTATCCTCAGGAGTTTTTACTTTTAGTTAAACTTTCAAAGACTTTCGAGTATCTGGGCAGTTTCGAGGAGTTCAATATAAAGAAGCCTTTTAAAGACAAAATTTTGGGCTATCCGAGAATAGTTTCTGTAATTAGACGGAAGTAAATATACAAGGAGACCATTATGCTTAAAAAGAATTTGTGTTTATTCTCTGTTTCACTTCTTTTGATTGCTATATATTCTATTTCTTATTGTCAGGATGAATCAGCACCTGAATTGAATAAGTTGGCTGTTATAATGATAAAGGAAACCTATAATTTAATAGACCAGGGTGGAGAATCGGTCTGGAAGGGATGGTCCGAAAAGAAGATACCGGTTTTGGTAATCGATAAGGATGCGGAATTTCTTATAAATCATCCTAAACCACCTGAGGATTTTATTCTTCATCCAACTACTGATCCTGATTTTGGGAAGATATATTATAAAAAGGGTGAATTTAGCACTCAGATAAGAGCTTCCTTCATACTTAATGGTGTTCCGACTATTGGGATGGGTTTACAAGAGGGATATTTTTCTGTTGTAAATGTTGTTGGTGGATTGGTTCAGGAGATGTTTCATTCTTATGTAATTTCTTATCCTCAGACAATGGAAAAGATCGACTCTTTGAAACTTAGCACGGAGGAGAATCAGAACTGGCAATCTTCATTTCCTTTTCCTTACACTGACAAAACAGTCAATACGCTCATTTCTCAGCAGTTTGCAAGGCTCAAAGATTGTTTAAGAGCCGATGATGATATTATCTCAAAGCTTTATGAAGTGTATGAGGTTGTAAACATATACAAAAACTTCCTTAAGAATTCTTTTAAGGATATCGATGCTTATTCGTATTCAAAGTATCAGGAATGGATGAATGGAGTTGGATTTTTTACAGAGTATAAAATGTTAGAATTCGCTTCTTCCGAATTGTATAAGCCAACGAAGGCATTTGAGGATTTGGTTCCATATAAAGAAACTGGTGGATATAAAAATTATTTTGATCAGTATTCTAATGCAGTTAAGAAAAAACTTATTAATTATGAATTTTTACCTGTGGACCAGGAAAGGCAGTTTTATTATTTGGGAATGGAAAAGGCATTTATTTTGGAGAAAGTTATGCCTGATTGGAAGGAGCGTTTCTTTGAAAAGGATATCTGGTTGGATGATTTGATTGAAAGGAATGTTAAAAAAATTATCGAATATAAAAGAAGTCTGTCGCGACCAGTGAGATTATATTATGGGAGACCAATCCCACTGGATGAGGTTTTGGAGACAGTAGGAGATACTTGTGGTGTGCCTGTTGTTTTCGCAGAAGGAATGAAAGATAAATTGCATCAAAAAGAATATCAACCGAGTTTTTCCGATACTTCTACGAATCAAATCATCGAGTTTTTTATCGAGAGCCTGGGTCTTACGGTTAAATTGAATGAAAAGGGGATTTTCATCGATAAATCAAATTGAATTTTCGGACCTGTTAAATCGTAGGTTATTTTATTAAGGATAAGTCATTGCAAAAGGGGCATCTGATTTTCGAGATATTTTTTGTCATCAGATTTTTGTAGGAAATCTTGGCAGTTTTGTAACAGTAAGGACAGGTGGCGAGGTAACGGGGTCTTTCTTTTGATAATTGTAAGAATGTTAATGATCTCGAAAAGTATTTTACATCATTGCATATGTCGGATAAGGCAACGAGTCGTTTATCAGGATTTTTTGTTTCATTTGTATGATAGCTTAATACATTTTCGATAGTTAAGTTTCTCGTGTTGTGTTCTAATTCGAATGATCTAATAATCGCTGTTTGTGAGGATTCGAGATCGTCGGTACAGAATAATCCAATTCTATGAGCTGAATTCTGCGCACTTCTAAGCCAGGTTTCTGCCAAATATCGTAAGTCGTGATTTATAAATTTTCCGATGATAACAAGAGATAATATCCGAGTAAGAAATGATTGCTTTTTCATCACAAAATTGGATAGCTTCAGGTAGTAAATGTGATTAAATTGGACATGTCCCAGTATATAGCCGATAAAGTGAATCTTCTGGATAAGGTCTAATTGCCTGAGTGATTTTTCATTGAGAACAACAATTGGATTTTTTATCCCATAAAATTTGTAGGGTTGATTGAGTTTCTTTGATAGAAATATTCTTATTGATTGCATTTTGAGGATACTCAAACAGTGATTCAGTATGAAGAGAAGTTCTCGATTATCCGATTTTGTTATGGGATTATAATGGAGAATATATGGGATAAGTTTGGTTAGATTTAGCAGAAAGATGTATAGTCTGTTAAATAAATCGAGTTCTAATGCTTTTTTGAATTTTTGGAGATCAGATTCTTCATTGTCAAGCATAAAGGATTGATGTTCCAGTTCAGAAGATGGTTCGAGAGTAAGGTGCGCATATCTATATTTGGAGCGTGATTCTCGAGATGCGGAGGGTATATCATAAGTTTTGAAGAAAGGACCTTTTGATTTTCGTTGTCTTTTTTGTAATAGAGTATCATATTCTTTTCTTTTATCAGGATCGATAATAGTATCGTAGGCATCTTTAAGTTGTCGGAATTTTTCTTCTGCCCATTCTTTTTTGGATGCTGGATTTTTATCTGGGTGGTATTTTAGGGAGAGGACTCTGAATGCCTTTTCAACAAGTTCAGGTGTTGCTGATGGATCAAGTTGTAAAACCTTATAGTAGTCTTCGCTTGCTTTCATTTTTAATAGGTGTTTGTTATCCTTTATTATATAATATCACTGTTGTTCAATAAAAACACGATAAAACTCGCGAGTACCTAAGTAAATCTAAAGAGCAATTTACTTATGAATGTTGTATTACATCAGCCTAAAATACCTCAGAATACTGGCAATATAGCACGCCTTTGTGCTGCAACCAATACTAATTTAATCTTGATACATCCGCTTGGTTTTAGAACGGATAATAAATATTTAAAAAGAGCTGGTCTTGACTATTGGGATAAAGTCAATATCCGTCATTTCGATTCCATCGATGAATTTTATAAAGAATTCAAAGACACAAAATGTTTTTATGCTTCGAAATCCGGTAAATTCTTATATAGTCAAGTCTCCTTTCGAGAAAATGATTCAATCATATTTGGTAATGAAACCGAAGGATTGCCGAAATCTATGATTGAAAAACATTATAATTCGACGATAAAAATTCCGATGTGGGGCGATGTTAGATGTTTAAACCTATCCACATCAGTGGCAATCATTCTCTACAATGCTTATCGTCAAATGGGGAGATTTTAGTTAAATGAAATAGGTTATTTGTTAAGGTAGATTACATTTTATAAACTATTGGTGATATTGTAACACGACATTTATGTCGTAGAGTATATAAACTAAAGTAACAATCTACGAGCTGAAGCTCGTGTTACTTCAACATCCCCATTGCTTTTAAATAGTTAAATATTATGTCTTCGAATGGATATGAGGTTAGGGTAAATAAATAAGATATTCCTCTTTTCAAACAAAAATTTTTTATCTGAGTGCAATAATCGTTCAAGGTTCTCTTATAACCTTTCATGAGCCTGTCTGAAACGGTAATCTCAGTATATTCCTGGTCTTCTGAGTCCACAAGCTTCAAATCCCCCGATAGCTCAGGTTCGTATTCTTCTGGACTTAATATTTGAAAAACAAAAACATCCATATCAGCAACAATCAAGTTCCTTAAGGATGTTTCATATCCTCCTTTATCAAGAAAATCTGATATAATTATCAAAAGTCCTTTTCTTTTGTGCCTGATACTAAATTTTTTCACTGAGTCAGATAAAGATGTTTTTCCATCTGCGACTAATTCATTTAAAAAGTTTAACATCCGATGAATCTCGCTTTTACCTCTCATTGCCCTTGTGTATTTTTCATCACCGAATTTCATTTCACCGATGATTACTCTATTCAAATTGCTTAATCCGATATAACCCAGAGATGCTGCCAATTTTTTTGCGAATAGTATCTTAGGCGGATTCCCAAAACTCATTGATTTGCTTGTATCGATCAGAATATAAATTGTAATATCTTCTTCTTCTACAAAGAGTTTGATGAAAAGTTTTTCAAGGCGCGCATAAGTATTCCAATCGATAAATCTTACATCATCACCTGAAACATAATTTCTGAAATCGGCGAATTCGACAC
>CAZYWQ010000205.1:0-5703 GCA_964651675.1 uncultured Candidatus Sumerlaeota bacterium
AAGCCTTAATTCTCTTCTATCTTGCATAGCAACGGTAGTAGGTCCTAATTCCTCTTTACTACCACCGGGCTGTTTATCAGGACCGTAGCTAACAAGTGCAGTAACCAATCTTGGACTTTGTCTCGGTCTTGAAATAAATACCGTATTATAATTCGTTTCAGGTTGAACATCTAATAAATATAAAACATACGGATTACCGTATGGATCCGTGGGCCAATCTTTATATATTTCATCCAAATCAGGATCATACATTCTTGCAGAGCCACCACGCCCCATAGCACCTACACCTCTACGAGTAGCTGCGAGTCCGATGTATCCTTCACCTTTCCATTTTTCTCGAACGATCTTAACAAGCTCACCTGCCAATTCCGTTCCATAAATATCCATTAATGCCGGGATAGTCCCTTGTGGGATCGAAGGATCCAAATCATCCCACAACATTATCCTACCATTGTTTAAATAATTCAACTTCGGATAAAATTCCAAATCATCATAGGCAAATGATAATCCTGTTCTCAACTGAAACATTTCACCAATCGTAGCTTTCCTTAAATTATCCAGATAAGCCCTTCTTGCATTGAATAAAGCTATTGTAGAGAATATCGCTATCAATACTCCTACAATCAACAGCTCCACCAATGTGAAACCTATTTTATTCCTACTTACTCTTTTCACCAAATTGCCTTTTCTCACTTTATTACCTATTATTTTCATTGTCCGTATATCACTAAAGCTTATTTCTGTCAACTCAATCTTCAATAATTTTTCTCATTAAGTTTTAACAGAATATTTAGTATCTTCTCTATTTCCCTATAATCTTATATGGCTTTACGAAATAATCTGACATTCGCAAATCAAGTACAGATCTATCTTCATTTTCATAACAAATCATTGCCATAACAAATGATTTTGCCAACGGTTTTCTCTCTACAGAAGCATAATCAAATCCTTCTGATTGAATAGAACAAACATTGGATCTGACCGTTAATAAATTATATATCTTCGAAAATGTATCGATTCTATCTCTAACATTCATTTCGTCCCAAATGTCATCTTTCCTGAGTAAATCGCTTACTCTTCTAAATGGAATTCTATCATAGATAGGTTGCGTAAAATCATTTTCGGTTTCGATAGCATATTCAATAATATTTTCAGCGAGTTTTCCATCCATACCAGGCAAAGACATAAGAGCATATTTATTGGTAGTATTAATATTAATCAATCCAATTATAATATCTGCTCTATCATTTGTTTCATAATAATTTTCTAAATTATCCTCATCTATCCTCATAAGCTCATCATTGTCAAGTTGTCTAATAATCTGTCCCTCAACTGTTTTGAATAAGTCAATAATATTAGAAGATATCTTTGTATTACTCTCCACAATTTCAGGATAGATCCAGCTCTTGTCGATGTAATCTTCAAGGTCTACATAACCCGCATATATTTTCATTAACTCCACAGGACTTGTAAAAGGTTTATCCATATTTTCCCTATCAGTTAACATCTTTTTATAAGAATCAGGAGGATCAAAAATAGTGCTGTTCGAATAAGGAGTACATTCTGATAATTCGCAATATCTCAATCTTGGATCATTTCTCTGAAAACTCTTATACCCAAATGAACTTTCACCACCACTATATTCGAAAATATCAATGACATTTCCATTCTCATCTTCGAGGGCAACAGTTCCTGACTGATTATCTATATCGAAAAATGGCGACTCTATCATCCGCTTCTGATTCCCATCCGGAATAATACCAAATAAATCAAAGAAGCTACCATAGGCATCTTCATCATCTTCCGGGTCAGGATCCTGACTTTCATCATAATCATCTGTAATTATCAAATATCCACCAGCTTTAACTTTACCTGTTAGATAGACTGTGTTCATCGCTGTGATCTTCCAACCTTCAACATCAATATCTTTAGAATAAGGATTGTAAATCTCTACATATTGCCCATCATCACCATCCTCGTCAAAGGATTTTGAATCAGCATAAACTTCATTTATATAAGGTGTCACCTCAAGTCCCAAAATGGTTTGACCTTCAAGATTATAGCTCGTTGGTATCGAATCTTTGTCACGAGCATCTACAACATTCAAGGTGTACTGAATTAGCATTTCTTCATCAGTAAGGTCGTAAATCATTTCCAATTGCTTCAGAATCTGCTCAACAGATGCTTTATTAATATTAATCGGAACAACAGGCTCATCATTGATATAAACAAGATTATCTGAGGAAGAATAAACCGTAACAAAAGGTGCGATAGCCTGAATAATCTCCTCATCTACACTCTTTATATTATACAAATCATTGAGATATTGATAAGGTCTATCATCACCATAAGGTTCGATTCTTGGATCGCTTATAAACTCATCAGGTTCATCAATTCCTTCTCCCGCTTCATCGATATCGCCATCAAAATCATTATCAATCGCATCCGACTGACATATCTTATAATCACCATCATCATCATAGTTTGCCCGACCTGGCTTTCCATCCGG
Source organism: uncultured Candidatus Sumerlaeota bacterium (assembly GCA_964651675.1). Classification (GTDB taxonomy): domain Bacteria; phylum Sumerlaeota; class CAZYWQ01; order CAZYWQ01; family CAZYWQ01; genus CAZYWQ01. The sequence continues at coordinate 2,510 of CAZYWQ010000205.1, forward strand.
ACCATATCTATACTGAATTATTTTTTTTGCGAGAGTTGTTCCCATTCCAGGACTAAGAGCAGAGAATTCGTTCTTTATTACTTCCTCTAAATACTCACCAAGGTCTATTTCAAAAGTAGATGCGCCAGAATATTCCACCGTCATATTCTCATTACCCAAAATACCCACAGCATTGATGTTTATTCGCGAAGATTCATCATTAATAACAAATGTTTCCTGATTTGACGAAACTGTTTTATACTGATTATAACTGCTGTTACTTTGATTACTTGATTTTAAAACACCCGAATTATCATCTCTTAAAACTGATCCGCCAGAATTTCTATTATATGAAGTTTGCACCTTATAAACATTCTGTGCCCATCCCTGAGTAAAAGCAGTGCACTTCCGATTCTGGAAAAATAATCTCTCTGCTTCTGGTAAATTTCCCAAAGCAGCAAACTTTGACTTTACATTCGATGAAAAATTATTGGACGAGATATTTTCAAGTGTTGAGATATAGTATGTTGTGGACGCAAGAATGGTCAGAACGGTTAATATCGCTATTACAAGAATCAGCGTATTCCCTCGTTCATTCTTATGTAAATACTTCCTTAAAAACATACCAAAACCTGTCTATGGATTTAATACAAGCTCTAAATTTATTATCGAATGTAAAGTAATCGGTTCTAAATCAGGATAATCCGGTTGCACCGTTAAAGAAACATATACAGTAGATGGTGCATTGCCATCGAGTTCTGTTATCCATCCCGGATTCAATGGATCATTATCCCACACTAATATACTAAACGACAACACATCAAAAGATATAGGAGCAATAGTCGGCGGTGATGAATCAATTGTCCGCACTAATACATTATTTTCACCCTGAAAAGAGCCTATCTCATAATTGATTTCATATCCAGCTCCTATGGGTGAAGCCACTCTAATAGTCAATTCATCTCTACTGTATCTCACATCCTCATCAATTCGAGCATCACCCAAATCAGGAACTCCATATCCATATTCCGAAGCACCATTCGAAAATGTGTAATCTCGATCATCTCTTCCTCTCACCCAGTCACCGTCATTGTCCAAACCATCAGATAGCTCTTCATCGGTTCTGCCATCATTATCATTGTCAATCCTATCTCCTCTTGATGCATCATTATTTACAAGAATGAAAAAATTCGGACGGGCCTCTTTTATTTCATCACTTAGAAAATCCAATGCCGCTCTTGCATTCTGATAAGCATCTATCCGAGCATTCGAAATCTTAGTCGTTTTATCTATTTGAATATACACGCTCGCAAGACCACCCAAAAAGATTAATCCAACCGCAAGCGCAACCATAAATTCAATAATCGTGAATCCCTGCGGCTTTATTTTTTTTCTCACTATGTCATCTGTTTTTAATAAACTCATTTTATTTATCAAATCTCATCTCGAATATTTCTTTTGCATTATCCCAGACAATAATAATTCTCGGGACATTCGGATCATCATCAGGATTATTCGGATGATCGACTCCGGAGGTATAAATCTGAGACATTCCACAAAATGTATATTTAAAATCAGGATCTTGCGGAAATGGAATAGCTCGATTAATAGCTGGTTGAGGAGTTGTTAAATCTCTGATAGTATCAATCAAAGGATTGGTCAAATCGTCATTATCCCTTCTTAACTCTTCGATTTTCTGCTGAGCAAGAAATGTCGCCCTTATTATATCCTGTCCCTGTTTATTTGCCCTCAAACTAACAGGAAACAATCTTGCTAATGCCAGAATCCCTATCAACAAGATAACGAGACTAACGAGTATCTCTAATATGGTAAATCCTTTATCTCTTCTCATTATGATAAATCCTTGCTCTACCTGTAGCAGGATAGACTACTATTGATTCATAATTACTTGAATTGCTGGTACTATCATCTTTATCAATAAAGTTTAAAACAGCATAAATAGACGAACCGTCAGGTCGGAAAGTAATGTATTTGATATTCCTTCTAATGTTGGATACTGGTAATGTAATCGATGAAGCTGAAATGATGTATCTAATATCATCCGGAAGTGTGGCTGGAGTAACAACTTTAGGACTTATAATCTCATTGGTTGAATCGTCTGTAGATCTGATAAAGCCATCCACTTCAGCACCAGCAACAACCTCATCCACCCATATTTTTGTTGTTTGATTATCTTCAAAATAAAGAGCTACTACATAATCACGAAACGGTTCCCCTTGCTCAATGTTAGGTTGAGTTATCGCCATCGTTCGAGCAGTGTAGAAATGCCAAAACCGTAGATTCAGCATTCCTGATGATGGCATCCTTTCTAACATTTCCATAGACTACCAATATCAAACCACTAAGAACAATAAATATAGCGATAACAATGAGTAATTCAGTAAGGGTAAAACCATATTTAAATTTCCGATTTCGCATAACCATTAATGACGAATTTTTGTTAATTACAAGAATATAATTATCATATTCTTAAATCTCGTTTTTTTATCACCTACATTATATCACAAAATATTACTATCTCCAATAAAGATTATCGGACTTTTATACAATGTATTAAACTTACCAACCTTTAGAAACTTACTTTTGTGACAAATAGCTGACGATATTTCCAACATAATACATAATTTTATAAAAGTCTGCGACAAGAAAATCAAGATGTCAACAAAATCTGACTGTTTTACTCTGAAAACAAATGAATTATTCTCACAACTGTAACAAGAATTATGTTACAAAAGTTTATGGAAACCAGCTTTTGCCTTTTCTTCTGAATAAAAAAACAGAAGCTTAAGGTTTTATAGGCATTCCTTAGGTGGGCAATATTTTAGTCCAAATGCCTTTGCAACATTTTCCTGAGTTATTTTACCCTGAATCATATTCAGACCCTTTTCAATTTCCGGATTCTCCAGGATCGCCTGTTTGAATCCTTTATTTGCTATTTCAAGAGCATAAGGAAATGTTGCATTGGTTAGGGCATAAGTAGATGTCCTTGCAACAGCACCCGGCATATTTGCCACACAGTAATGGACGACTTCTTCAACCATGTACACAGGCTCACTATGAGTAGTCGGTTTGGAAGTTTCGAAGCATCCACCCTGGTCTATTGCGACATCGACGATTACCGAGCCTGGTTTCATTATTTTCAGCATTTCTCGGGTAATCAAGACTGGCGCTCTGGCACCTGTGACCAATACAGC